>DMOB01000186.1:0-3378 GCA_003452475.1 Acidimicrobiaceae bacterium
TCTGATAATGCAGGCAGAAATGCAGGTAAAACTGTCACATAAAAATCGTTGACGACGTGCGCACTGATAAAAACTGTGAGAATAAAAACTTGTGATTTTTCTTTATAAACATAGAGAGTCCTAGCTAGTCGCAATGCTCTACAAAGTTTTGACAAACCAATCAGCCACAGATGTTCTCTTCCTTCCCCTGCTTAAGAGTTTGACAGAGATAGCAGCCATTCCCCTCTAAAGCATTATTCAAAATATTTTCACTACCTCTAAAAGATTTGCTTCACCCAGAACCAAAACCGTGTCAGCCATTAAGGTCTGGAAATGAGTGACGATATCAAAATGAAAATTGATGGCTCCGTGGCGGTCGTAGCCATGGCAAAACCGCCACATAATCTTATTAACGGCAATTCCCTTCACGAGCTAATTAGTGCTTTTGAAAGTGCTGAAACTCAAGGCGCCCGATCTATATTATTGCGAAGCGAAATGAAGCACTTTAGCGCCGGCGCAGACATCGATGGGTTCGGTTCAGGAACTAATCGCGACATGGCTGCAGATGAGGTCTTAGGTCGGCTGGAAGGCATTACTCTACCAACTATCGCAGCCGTCCATGGGCTTGCTCTTGGCGGCGGTTTTGAACTTGCACTTACCTGTGATTTCATTATCGCTGCCAAGTCAGCAAGTCTTGGTTTGGTCGAAACTTCTCTAGGTTTAGCTCCGCTTCTTGGCGGGGTTCAAAGAGTCGTGCAGCGCAGTGGAACTGCTCGGGGTAAAGAAATAGCAATGTTCGGTCGTCGGCATGATCCAGCTACTCTTGCAAGCTGGGGAGTAATCAATGTTGTAGTTGAGGAAGAAGAATTACTTACCGCATCCATGTCTTGGGCCCGTCAATTAGCTTCAGGTCCAACAGTAGCTCACCGAGTAATTAAAAAACTTGCAGCAGTCTCGGCAAATGATGGGGTTCGCTCAGCTGATCTAATTCAAGATGAACTTGTCCAAGATATCTGGAAATCTGAAGATGCCAAAGCTGGTTTAGAGGCGTATGCGGAATCTGGGCCAGGTACAGCAATATTTGAGGGCCGATGACTGCTCCTTTAGAAGGCCTTAAAGTGGTAGATTTTACACGGGTTTTAGCCGGACCACACTGCACGAAAACCTTAAGAGATTTAGGGGCTGAGGTAATTAAAATAGAACCGCCTGAAAGTGACACAGGCAAATCCGGACAACCTCACGTTGGCCCAATGTCCTTATATTTTGCACAACAAAATGCGGGGAAGAAGGCCGTCAGCATGGATCTGAACGATCACGAAATACAAGAATTACTAGGTCAACTTTGTGCAGATGCAGATGTGATTGTTGAAAACTTTCGTCCCGGAACCCTCGATCGTTTTGGATTCAGCTACCAGGATATTGTGCTAACCAATCCTTCCGTAATCTATGTCTCAATAAGCGGCTATGGTCAAACAGGCCCTTGGAAAAATAGACCTGCATACGCGCCGACAGTACAAGCAGAATCTGGTTTCACAGAAATAATCAAAAGGCATTACGGGGAGGTTCTGACGCGGATTGAAAACGATGCATACAACCACGCCGATGTTTACAGTGGCCTTCAAGCAGTCATCGCTACCCTTGCGGCAATTGCTCATAAAAACAAGACGGGCGAAGGACAACATGTAGACGTTTCGATGGTTTCATCCATGCTTTATGTAAATGATCGCGTCAGTTATGAACTATCTGGAATTGATGTCGAAGGCGAGCCACTAGCTCTAAGCGCGCCTGAATCCCCGGTATTTGAGCTACCAGATGGCCGTTCAATAACGATTGCCGCAAGTCCTGTATCATCAGCCGTTTTCACTCGATATTGCGCAATGATGCGCCGAAATGATCTGCTTCTAGACCCTCGCTTCATCACTGCAGAGTTTAGACGCGATAATTGGAACGATCTCCATAAAGAAATCAGGGCTTGGATACTTACCTTTAGATCACTCGAAGAATTAGAAGCACAAGTCAGCGAGTCGGGACTGGCTGTCGGGGTGATCAGAACTGTGTCCGAGATCGCAGCATCAGAATGGGCTCAGCACAGAGGCGCAATTCGTGAGATAGACGATCGATCCGGGGGAACAGCACGAGTCCCAAGTCCACCTTGGGAATTTAGCAAGTCTGAGCTCCCTGGACCCGGACTTGCTCCTTTCCAAGGAGAACACAATATGGAAGTGTTTGACCAACTTGGGGTCAACAAAATTCAGGTTGAAAAGCTCCTTAAAAAAGGCGCACTTATCGATAACACACCCACAGTTAATTAACCGTAGGATCGTGGCTCCATATCCTTTCGTTTTTTTAAAGAAGACTTTCAATAGCCTCTAGGTATCAGATTCTGTAAAGAAAGAACAATCGTGGACAACGACGGACCCTATTACGACGATTTCACCCAAGGAATGACTATTCCACCGTTACCAGCTGTCACTGTGACTGAAGCTGACAACGTTGCATATCGGATGATCACCGGTGACCAACATTTAGCGTCAGCAGACAGCGATGCCTACAAACGAATGACCAGGTCTACGGGAGCTCTCGTGAATCCAGGTCTAGTGATGCAGTACGCCATAGGCCAAACTACAAATGCAACTCGGAAAGCTATAGCTAACCTTTACTACCGGTCAGTCCGAATTCTCAGAGCCGTGGAAGTGGGTGAAACTATTAAAACAACCACCACGGTTTTAGGATTAGCCGATTCAAAACCAAAAGGTAATCAACATCGAGGAAAAGTTTGGTTGGGCATTGAAACATCAGGTGACAATGGCTTAATCGCTCAGTACGAAAGATGCGCATTGGTTGCTAGCAGGACTGGCTCACCTGGACATTCAGCCCAAATTCCCGGCCCTTCTGAGCCGGCACCGCTCGAAGATCTAGCTGCACTGACCCCAACCTGGGATATGAGTAGTTCTCCAACAACTCCTTGGGAGCTTAATGAAATCCGATCAGATGCAATGCGGGACCATATAGACCTTGCGCCTTCTCTTGCTCGCATGACTTTCAACCAAGCTTTTGTTCACAGAGACGGATTAGCGAGCATTTATGGGAAAAGACTGGTCTACGGTGGCCATGTGCAAGGCCTTGCCCAAGCATCCCTAACCAGAGTTCTACCGGGTTTAGCAGCAGTTGTTGCTTGGGATGGTTGCGATCATATTGGTCCAGCGTTTGAAGGTGACCTGCTTGAATTTAGGCATGAACTTAAAGAAATATTACCAGTGAATGGCAGTCGACTATTACGATTCGAAGTCCGTGCCGCTGTAGTCGACGAGACAGGAGCCGCTGGGAGTGACATCCTGGTATGGACACCGATTATTTTCGCTCCTTGAAATAACTCAAAAATGATAAGTGCGGTTGGTT
>DMOB01000187.1:0-3154 GCA_003452475.1 Acidimicrobiaceae bacterium
CGACCGAAGAGCTCTCCAGGGCCTCTCTAGGCGCCGGCGGCTCACTGATCACTCGCCCGGAAATCTTAACCCGAGCCCTTGAGCGCGGTGGAACTGAGGAGCAAAAAAAAGAGTGGTTTCCAAAGATCGCTACTGGAGAAACTATGGTTGCGGTCGCAGTCACCGAGCCAGACTATGGAAGTGATGTAGCGAACTTGAAGGTCACCGCGACAAGAGTAGATGGCGGCTGGCATATAAACGGGGTAAAGACATGGTGCACTTTTGCTGGGAGAGCAAACGTTTTGATGCTTCTGGCTCGAACGGACCCTGATCGGAGCAAGACACACAAGGGGTTGAGCTTATTCATTGTTCCAAAGCCCCAGGCCGCTGGACATAGCTTCGAATTTGATCAGGAAACCGGCGGGTCAATGGAGGGTCGGGCGATTCCAACCCTCGGATATCGGGGCATGCACAGCTTCGAAATAGCCTTTAGCAATTGGTTTGTTCCAGCCGAAAATCAGATTGGGTTAGAGGAAGGCCTGGGTAAAGGCTTTTATATGCAAATGGCCGGATTCGAAAATGGCCGGCTTCAAACAGCAGCTAGGGCTGTGGGTCTTATGCAGGCAGCTTATGAAGAAGCGCTCAACTATGCAGAGAATCGAGTAGTTTTCGGCTCCTCCCTATCCGAATATCAGCTCACGAAAACAAAACTAGGGCGAATGGCAGCGATCATACAAGGGTCCAGGCAATACAGTTACAGCGTTGCCCAGATGATGGCCAAAGGAGAAGGCACGCTCGAAGCATCCATGGTGAAGGCTTACGTTTGTAAAGCTGCCGAGTGGGTAACCCGCGAGGCGATGCAAATTCATGGTGGATTTGGGTTCGCTGAGGAGTACACAATCAGCAGACTTTTCGTAGATGCCCGGGTGCTTTCTATCTTCGAAGGTGCCGATGAGACACTTTGCTTAAAGATGATCGCTAAGCGTCTGCTTGCTAACGCATCGTAACGCATTCAGAATGCAGGACGAAGCAATTTACTAGCTACCGGGCAGTCAGCTCGCATAGGAAGCCCGGCCGGAAATAAGCTCTTAGCTTCACTGATCGCGTCAGCGAGACTTAGCGGCATAAATCCTCCTCTGCTGGGAGAGCATCTTCGCTCTGCAAAAGTTTTTTTGCAAGTTCAAAATTGACCCGGGGAAAGCTCGCCTTCACCCAGTGCAACCCACACATCAGCACCAAAAAAATTGGCTGTAGACGCTGCCGCCAATACTGACGAGGCAGTAACTATCCAGTCGGGGCCAGCTGCTGTCGCTTAAAAAGAACAACGTCCGATGTTGCACAAGCTTGACCAATAGACGTCAACGGTAATTCAGTAACTTGCACGCCCTGCAACATCAAAACTCTCGCGTACCCGCTGCCTCGGCCGCAGGCATCTGACACTCGAACAGAGATACCAAACAGCTCATACAATTTACTGCACTCTGTATCTGGCCATCCAATCAGACTTAATATTGCGTTTTCGGGCAACGATGAAACTACTTGCTTAGAGGTCAGGTCTTCACCTAGTGGATCGACAAAACTTCGTGCAGTTTCGAGCGGACCTGAAGAAATAAGAACGCGCGTTGCCAAAGTCCAAACCGCTCTTGCGTACGGGTGTTGGTGCACAATCCGACGACAGGCATTCACGAATTCTGCTGGTTCTCCCCATAATGAACTGAACGCATCAGCTACTTCGACCGCTAATAAAGTTTGTTCAACACCACCCGCACGGGCTAAGTATCGGAGACGTTCAATGAAGTGCACCAAAAAACGATGCGACACTATACGCTCTCAGCTAGGACGATTGCTCAAGATGCGCTATTTTTCTTATGTGCCCAATAATCCACGTTCAACAACAACCCTCTCAACTATCAATGGTGACAGTCAGTCACTCGAGCAATGGGTGACGACGTTCAATTTACTTTGCGTAGTTATCGATCCCTATACCTATCAAAGCGGTTGGATCATTCCCACTGCAGACCGTATTTTTTCACACTATAGGGAAGCTAATGTCCGTTGTGCTTTTGTCGTCACCGGTAGCGGCGAGGGCGCAAAAGAGTTCTTGGGAAAATTCGCATCCGAATGGCTGGTACTAACTGACGAGAAAAGAGAGCTCGTAGCTTCTCTAGGTTTGCAATCTCTCCCTGCATTGGTACACCTAGGCCAAGACTGTTCTATCCTTGGATCAGCCGAAAACTGGAAGCCAAGCGAATGGCACGATGTCATTAGCGGCGTAGAAGATGCCATGGCTTGGAGGTCGAAGCCTCTAATTCCAGATGCGTCTGATCCCGGAGCCTTTGAAGGCACTCCTGCAATGGGCTAACTGCCTCTCACTCACGTCATCTGAAAAGCTTCGCTCAATTTTCCAATTTCACTCGGTACATTTCAGCGTCAGCTCGTTTCAGTAACTCTGATCCGGAATCGCGTACCCCATGACCCACAGTTAAACCTAACGAAGCGCTAACTGAGATTGAATAGCCTCCGATAGAAAAAGGCTGCTCAAACATAGCTGCTAACCGAACACGCACCGCTTCAATATCAGAGTTGCTTCGCAACTCCGGGCATACAACTATAAACTCATCGCCGCCGAAACGAGCGACTGTATCGCTCGGGCGAACTATCTGAGCAAACCTGCCTGCAATTAAGCGCAGCAACTCATCTCCAACTGAATGCCCATAAATATCATTTACCATTTTGAAATTATTTAAGTCACAAAATATAAGCCCAACATACTTTCCACTCCGTCGCGAAACCGCCAGAGCTTCTTCTAATTTCGCTGAGGCATGTACTCGATTTCCCCTACCAGTTACCGGATCATAAAATGCTTGCTGAGCTAAATTAGCTTCGTGACGGCCCCCAGAAAACAACATGCCCAATGCGGCACAGCTAAGTGAAAGCGCTGATACTAAAAGTGTTCCGATTACCAGAACCGCCGCCGGCTCAGATACAAGGCTCGACTGGAACAAGAACCAAGTTGCCCCGATCATCGAAAAAACCGATATGGGAATCGAATAGAAAAAAAGGAAACGGCGGGCAGTCATAGTACGTTAATTACTACAGTAGAGGTTCAACACCTTGAGACAGAGACCAATGGTGAAGTTGCTTCCCGGATTACCTAGCTGTCCATCCGCCATCT
>DMOB01000072.1:0-13319 GCA_003452475.1 Acidimicrobiaceae bacterium
TATGAACCGGGTTAACGAAAAACATCGGCTAGAGTTGTTGGCCCACATAGAGAATACATTAGGAGATCGTCAAGACTTGCTGCAAAAGTGCGTTCCTGACTACCCGCCTTATGGCAAGCGCATGCTGCTGGATAACGGCTGGTTCGAAACCCTGCTCAAACCCAATGTGGAACTGGTGACAGCAGGCATAGACCATCTCGATAGTAAGGCGATTGTTGGTGCCCATGGCGCTCGCAGGGAGTTTGACGTGGTGGTACTGGCAACCGGCTTTCAGGTGGGCAAAATGGCTGCGCGACTGAACATCACTGGTCGCGATGGAATGCGATTGAAGGACGAGTGGGCGGACGATAATCCGAGCGCGTATTTGGGCGTTTCGATATCAGGTTTCCCCAACTTGTTTTGCATGATGGGGCCGGGCACCGGGTTGGGGCACGGTGGCAGCGCCATGTTTCAGGCGGAGGTGCAAGCGCGCTATGTGGCAGAGTGCGTGACCGGCATGCTCAATAGCGGAGACCGGTCCATGGAGGTAAAGACAGCAGTGCAGCAGGAGTTCGTCGACCGGTTGGATGCCGAACATGCGCAGATGATCTGGATGCATCCGGCGTTGCGAACCTATTACCGCAATGCCAAAGGACGGGTCTTTTCCTTGCTGCCCTGGCGGGTAGTGGACTACTGGCACATGGCCAGACGCGTTAACCGAGACGACTATCGGTTTTCGTGCTCCCGCAGCTAGCCTTGATGCCGAGCCTTCCTGAGCAAATCGTAGCGCGGTGAGTAGCTAGCAGAGCTCGTCGGCAATAACTCCGATCATTACCTTTCCGTGGTACGGTCCATGCTAAGAAACACGTCATAACGCGCGATGTTAAAAAAATAAAGTTGAATAAAAAAAGACGCTTAAAAATTTGGCAGAAGCGGGTAAATTCGAGTCAACGACTAGTAACTTATTAAAGCCGATTGATCACACCTGTCCCTATGACGGCCGCTCTTGCCCGCCCATTTCCGCAGTTGGTTGAAATTAGGATTAGCTTTAGTAGCAGTTAGCAGTTGGCCAATATGAGGCTAGTGCTTGTTTGCGAGGCTTTCGATCAAAATCCATGGGTTGTATCCTGATTCAAATTTCTGCTGCATTAAACTGATTTCAAGGATCACTGTTCAATCGATTCCCATGTTGGTGGGAGGTGGGTAAGTTATGAGATTATTTAGTCTCAGTACTAGGGTGAGAGGTTTAATGAAAACCATAAATTGGGTTGTGTTTCTTGCCATAACAGCAGTTATTTTTGGCTGTGATGTTAATGAAGTGAAACGGCCGCATTGGAATAATATCGATGTAATACGCGAGAATGTTGAGGAGCCGCGTGCGATATTCACCACGACCCGCAATGACACAGAGTTGAGGTATTCAAAATCATTAAATGGAAGCTGGAAGTTTAATTACGCAAGCACTCCATTGGAGAGGCCTATTGGCTTCGAAAAGTTAGATTACGATGTGAGCGAGTGGGCAGAAATTCCCGTTCCCGGAAATTGGGAAAGGCACGGCTTTGGCTACCCAATTTATGTCAATGTGCCTTACCCTTTTGCGATTGATGAACCCAATGTGCCGCAGGATAATAATCCAGTGGGGTCATATCGGCGTGATTTTCTGTTGCCAGAATATTGGCAGGGAGACGAGGTATTTCTGTATTTGGGGGCGGTAAGCTCCGCCTTTTACGTTTGGGTAAATGGCGAATACGTTGGGTACAGTGAGGGCAGCAAAACATCCTCCGAATTTCGTATCGGAGACAAATTAAGCGCCGGTAACAATACGATTGCCATAGAAGTTTATCGCTGGAGTACTGGTAGCTACTTGGAGGATCAAGATTTTTGGTCGTTGTCGGGCATTCAGCGTGATGTCACGCTATATGCCCGCCCGGCGGTGCGTGTTCGAGATTTTGAGGTGCGAGCAGGACTTGAAAACGATTATGTTGATGGTGTTCTCGAGGCCGAGATTGAATTACTAAATGACTCAAAGGCCGCGGCGGTAAGCGACATTGAGGTGCAGATAACCGATGGCGATACATTGCTTCACCGTAGTAAGCGCAGCGTAACGTTAGAGCCAGGAAAGTCAGTGGAGTTTTTTCAGACGACCCTTCCTAACGTTCGAGCGTGGTCTGCTGAAAAACCAGACCTTTATACCCTCGTTATAAAAACCCCACAGGAAACGATTTCACAGCCCATTGGCTTTCGAACCACTGAGATTGTTGACGGCCGTTTTCTTATCAATGGCAGAGCAGTGAAGCTCAAAGGGGTTAATCTGCATGAACATCATGAGGTTATGGGCCATGTCGTTGATGAGATGACAATGATGAAAGACATAAGCCTTATGAAGCAGGCGAATATGAACGCGGTTCGAAACTCACATTATCCGCATCAAGACGCTTGGTATGAATTAGTCAGTCGACATGGTTTATACATGATCGATGAGGCCAACATAGAGAGCCACGGATATGGCTATGAGCACAACGAGACGCTGGGAAACAAACCCCATTGGGAAAAACATCATCTTGATCGTACGCAACGTATGTACGAGCGCTCAAAAAACTTCCCTGCGGTTGTCATCTGGTCCCTAGGCAACGAGGCTGGAGATGGCAGTAATTTGGGTGCCACTTACCGCTGGCTTAAAGCAAGAGATAAGTCGCGCCCCATTCAGTACGAAACTGAAGGTGATATTGCAGACGTTGGAGAACGGCACTCGGACTTTCACTCGAGTATGTATTGGCGATATTGGGATCTAGAAAGGTACGCACAAACCGCTAATGACCGACCTTTTCTGCTGATTGAATATAGCCACGCTATGGGAAACAGCTCTGGCAATCTCAGAGAATATTGGGACGTGATTGAAAAGTTCGACTCTCTATCAGGCGCCTTTATCTGGGACTGGGTGGATCAAGGGCTTATTGAATACGAAGATGGAGTGCCCTATTGGACGTACGGTGGCGACTACGGTCCTGACGATGTTCCATCAAGTGGTAATTTTAATTTTAATGGACTGGTGTTTCCCAATCGCAATATCCAGCCCGCCTATTGGGAGGTAAAGCGCGTATATCAGCATGTTCGTTTTTCTTCGGACAGCCTTCTTTCCGGGGTGATAAAGGTCGAAAACAATTACGATTTCACTAACCTCGATGGCTTTGAATTACATTGGAGCTTGGCTGCCGATGGCAAAGCTCTGCGTGACGGCGTGCTAAACGTCCCCCCTATTGGACCGGGCTCATCTGAGACACTTCATCTCCCATACAAAGGGCATGATCTCCACTCAGGACCAGAGCACCATATTTTGTTGCAGTTAATACACCCTGAACAGAATGGGTTACTTGCCCCGGGTCATATCTATGCCGAGCAGCAGTTCAGAATTCCGGGCGATACAGCGCCTAGAGATGACGCAACTCTTGCGAGTGCGGAGGCCTTGATTGTTAATGAAACAAAAGAAACTATCGACATTGGCAATTCAAACTTTGCAATCACTTTCGATCGGCCTACCGGATTGCTGTCACAACTGACTTACAATGGGGAAGATTTGTTAGTTGCGCCTCTGTCGCCCAATACGTGGCGAGCACCCACCGATAATGATTTTGGCAACTATATGCCAACGTGGGCTGCAGTGTGGCAGCAAACTGCTGACAAACAATTTATCGGCTCGATACAAGTTGTCTCTGAAGACGAAAATATTGTGATCGTAAAAAGCAGTCGGTCACTCGTGTCTGACGATCGACTTGAGGTGGCCAAGTGGGATACGGATTACAAGATTCATTGGGACGGTCGAGTGCATGTTGACAATCACTTTTCTCGTGCGCCCGACATACCGGTGCCACCCCGCATTGGCATGAATATGGAGCTGCGTCGCTCGCTTGATACTGTGGACTGGTTCGGTAGAGGGCCCCATGAAAACTACAGTGATCGTAAAGAGTCGGCCAATGTGGGTCGATATCATAATCTGGTTAACGACCACTATGTCCCGTATTTAAGACCACAGGAAAATGGCTATAAAACCGACGTCCGCTGGGTTGCTTTGAGCGACGATGCTGCTGGCATTCTGTTTATTGCAGACGATTTGATTAGTTTTGGTGTAAGTCATTATCGTCTGGAAGATTTAGTACCCCCGGTGAAGATCGCGATCACAACTGAGGACGGCCCCGCTGCGAGTGAAAATAATGAACGAGTTAATGTGCACGTTAACGACCTCATACAGCGTGATTTAATATCGTTGAACATTGATTTGGGGCAAATGGGATTGGGCGGTGATGATTCCTGGGGGAAGAGGACACTGCTAGAATATTCATTGAGCGAACTTAACTATCGTTACGGTTTTACCGTCATACCCTTTAATGGAAAGAGTGATCGCCTTGAAAAGCTGGTTCATCGCTAGTTTTATTGTCACGCCGCTGCTGCTTTCTTTAAGCGTCCATGCGGCTGCCAGCGACAGGCGCATGGATATTGAGGCGCTTTTCTCAAGCTTTGATCAAGGCCAACAGCCCGGTGTCGCGGTGCTTGTGATGCAAGAAGATCAGGTCTTTTATGCTCAGGGTTTCGGATATGCTGATCTCGAAGGACGAAAAAAAATCGATACCCGTGCCCTATTTCGTCTTGGCTCGATATCAAAGCAGTTTACGACGATGGCCATTATGCAGCTTGCTGCAGCGGGCCGCTTGGAATACGACGATTTACTCAGCGAACACATTCCGGAATTGCCGCATTGGCCCCACATTACTATTCGCCAGCTTATGAATCACACCTCTGGTGTGACGGATTATTACGAGGAACCCTACTACACTGATCTCGTTCAGCGATACGATAAGACATTTGCGATGCCGCAGAATACTGATCTTATAGAGATTATGTCCAATTATTCTGACGCGGATTTTCCTGCTGGTGAGCAGTATATTTACAATAATGCCGGCTACGAATTGCTGGCGATAGTCGTAGAGCGGACTTCCGGCAAGGCGTTTGGTAAGTTTCTCAAAGAGAAGATTTTTCAGCCGGCGGGTATGGAAACCGCAACCACTTTTAATAGTGTACATGGAGATTTTTCCGGAAGAGTTCTGGGCTATAGCCCTAGTGAACAGGGCTTCATGCTCAATGACTTTGACCCTTTTAATGACATGCTGGGTGCAGGTGGTGTTTACGCATCAATCGATGATCTCACCTCTTGGTTTCAGAGCCTTAGAAACAACAGGTTGTTATCTTCGAGTGCTATGGCAGAGGCGTTCTATCAGACACGCCTCAACGATGGCTCTTTGATTGATTATGGATTTGGATGGGATATTACGCCCTTTCAGGGACACGCAAGCTTGGGGCACTCGGGGTCCTGGGTTGGGTTTCGAACGGCGCTCAGGTATTTGCCTGAGCTAGACATCAGCGTTGCTGTCCTAAGCAACAGATCAGACGTTGATGCTTCAGAGCTTATGAATTCGGTGACGAACCTTATGGTTGATGGTCGCGGCAGCGACTTTATGGCAGATGAATCTCGTCAGTCTGCAATGAATCACCATAGGCGCATTCCTAATAACGAGCATTGGTGGAATGTGCGAGGCGATGAAATGGGGTGGATGCATCGGCATACTCAGGAAATGTTCCCCACGCAGCCAGTCTATCGTGGTGGACCTGTGCGAGAACTTGCGTACAACACCATTCCGGCAATCAGCGATATAAGCATAGAAACTCCCCAAGGCCTCATGCCTTTCCGCCGATTTTTAGTAAGCGATCAGTCAACGGCAATGGGTGTCGTTATTTTGTATAAGGGTCAGATAGCGTTCGAGTCGTATCCTCGAATGCGCGAGTACGAAAAGGTTACTTATTGGTCCACAACTAAAATTCTCGCAGGCGCTATTGTGCGACTGTTGGAAGAGCAAGGCCGCATTGACATCTCACAACCCATTGAGGCGTATGTGCCGCAGCTAGCTTCGTCTGTACATGCAGGTACGACTATAGAGAATATTTTGGATATGGCGACCGGCGTGGATTGTGCCGAGAACTACGCCGACCCTGATTCTTGTTATTACCGATATTCAGAGGCAATCGGCGACAATATCCGCGAGTCCGATTCACCAGATGACCCTTATAAATTTTTGGCCGAAGTCGCAATTGAGCGCACAAATGAACAAGGAAAACAGTACGTTTACTCGGGGGCGACCAATTTCCTTTTAATGTGGGCCATAGAAGAAATCACTGGTTATACCCTTGCTGATGCCGTGACCAAAGAGTTTTGGCGACAAATTGGTGCGGAACACGACGCGGCATTTATCGCCTACCGTTATGGCATTCCACTATCGCATGGCGGCTTTATTTCGACTATGCGCGATTTGGCCAGACTGGGTTTGCTTTATACACCTAGTTGGCCGGTAGTCTCACAAAAGAAAATTATCAGCACTGACCATCTCTCAGCGATTATGACAGCAAACCGGCCAAACCTTAGGCCCACGGCATATGCATGGGGAGACCGCGATTCGCTGGGCTTTATCTCTCATGGGGGTTGGGGTGGACAGGGGCTTATCATTCATCCGGAACGAGATATCGTTGCAGTTTTCACCAGCTATAACAAAAAAGACTATAGTGAAACCAGTCTCGAGTTGGCCGTTAAAAAAGTTTTGCGCGACGTCTTCATAGTGCCAAATAAACCGGCTTATCAGTCGATAAGATGAGCTCTTTCTAGTACGGCCTCCCTCTCCACTCTCCCCCGAATTCATAGCGCACGTAGCACTCCTCAGTTTGCAGAGGTACTATATTTGCGCGAATTCGATTTTTCATTGCACAAACACGCATGGGTGGGTGGGTTTTGGATATTGGTGCCAACCAACGCCTCTTGGGGAAAATAGACATCGAACCCTTGCAGAGGCGAATTTCACAACAGACTGAAGAGACTTGGGCGGAGCAAAAGTTGCGGCAGCAAAATTACGAAGTGCACCGCGACACACAATCGATTGTTCTGTTGTTTTGTGACGAGGACTGGCCGCTTTCTGGCGAGATTTATAAGGATACTGGGTATGATCGGCTAGCAGACGTCGCTGAGCCTTTGATGGCTCAAATCATTAATGCCGCATATGACAAGGGTGGTTTGATTATTCGCGCGATGGCGGCGAGGCTTAAACCCGGCGGTAAAATACCTGCTCATCGCGATTCTATTCACTCTTTTCACATTAGCCATCGTATTCACGTGCCGATTACGTCTAATGCTGGAGTGCGCTTTACGGTTGGTGGCAAGCCATATATTTTTGAACCGGGCTATGCTTACGAGATAAACAATCAGCGGAAACATAGTGTTATGAATTTGGGTAATGAAGATCGGATTACATTTATCTTTGACTACGTCCCACCGATTGAATTGCAGACTGGGTTATGAGTAACGGCCCAGAAAAAACCATTCAGGCTTCAATTGATTTTTTAAAGCAAGATCGCCCGCTGCGCGCAGAAGAAATTTGCAGAAACTATCTAGAAAAATCGCCCGGATCTTTGGATCATCTGCGATTACTAGGGCAAGCACTCCTCAAGCAGGGCAGAACGTCCGAAGCTGAGCATTACCTACGTTTGGCTTTAGATATCGAGCCCGATTTTCCTCAATTGCATGAAGATCTTGGTAGTGCCTGCGCAATGCAATCTAAATACGAAGAGGCGATTACCGCCTTCCAGAGAGCATTAGAGCTGCAGCCTACATTGCCACTTGTTGAACGTAAACTGGGTCAAGTGCTCATGGCTGTAGGTCGAGGAAACGAAGCCTCCGAAGCTTTTCATGACTACATTGATAAAGACCCTGAGCGAGCTGAAGTTTTTCGTGGCATTGAATTGTTTCAAAAAGAGCTTTTTGATGAGGCAATAACTGTCTTTCGCGGCGTGCTAAAGCAGAACCCCAAAAATGTGAACGCACTGCGCCAACTCGCCATTTCTAACTGGCACGGAAAACGAAGGTTGGATGACGCTGAGGCGCTACTCCGACAGGCTGTTGCCCTGGCAGATGATTTTTTTGGTGGATGGTTGACACTCGCGGCGCTTCTTATGGAGTTGAACAAGTTTACTGAAGCGATCTCAGCTTACGAAAAAGCTACGAAAATTGAGCCCAATAGTGCCGAAGCCTGGGCTGGGCTCGCCAGCGCCAACGGTCGTGCCATGTATCCAGAAAAAGCCATTGTTGCTTACGAAAAAGCTATTAGTTTGAATGATTCTGACCCCCAAGTACTTGGCGGCTATGCTTGGGAACTTAAGACTGTTGGCGATCAACAGGCGGCGTTGCATGCATATCGTAAGGCGATTAGCGTGAAACCAAATTTCGGTCCCGCCTATTGGAGCATGGCAAATCTGAAAATATTTAAGTTTGAAGAAAAAGAAATTACAGAGATGCTCTCTCAAATCGAGTGTGGTGACTTAACCGACATCGAGGACATACATTTTCGATTTGCATTAGGCAAAGCGATGGAAGATAAGAAAGAGTACGATAAAGCTTGGTCCTACTACGACACTGGAAATAAGCGCCAACGTGAAACTGTTGAATGGGAACCGATGGAGATGGAACGGCGTCAACAGACGATCCGTAGTGTTTTCGATCGGGATACGCTACAACAGAGAGCTGATGTTGGATACGAAGCGGCAGACCCCATTTTTATCGTTGGGTTACCTAGATCCGGCTCGACGTTGGTGGAGCAGATTTTAGCTAGTCATAGCCAAGTAGAAGGCACTGCAGAATTGCCAATTATTGGTCGCATAACCGATTCAATCGGCCGCTATCGGACCGATGGTAAGCGCTTCCCTGAGGCTATTTTGGAGCTTCGAGATAAAGATCTGCGGGCCTATGGACGTCAATACCTCAAAGAAGCTCAGCGGTATCGAAGTACCGATAAACCTTTATTTACAGACAAGTTACCCAATAACTATCCAATGCTTGGCTTTATAAAATTAATTTTACCCAATGCGAAGTTTATCAATACCCGGAGACATCCTTATGACAGTTGCCTCGGGGCATACAAGCAGTTATTCGGTAGAGGTCAAAATTTCACCTATGACATGCTTGATTTGGCCCATTACTATCAGCAGTACATTGCCACAATGAACCACTGGCATGTTGTTATGCCCGATCAGGTCCTCGATGTTCACTATGAGGAAACGGTGACGCGGCTTGAATGGCAGGTTCGCAGAATTCTTTCGCACTGCGGGCTTCCTTTTGAGGAATCATGTCTGCACTACCATGAAACTGAGCGCCCAGTGAAAACTGCCAGCTCTGAGCAGGTCCGTCAGCCGATATATCAGAGTGCTTTGGGGGCGTGGCGACGTTATGAAAAACATCTTGGCGTCTGGCAGCATCAGTTGGGCGGTATTGTCGAAGAGCTTCCCGAAGCTGCAAAAAATGCCGGGCTTTAGGAGAAGGGCCACGACTCTAAGCCATGGATAGCATTGCGAACATCGGCACTGATGCTTACAGATCCTAAAGTTTTATTTCCAGCTAGATCATAGATAGTGATTGTTGATGGAGAACTGCCTCCCGCAACAAGGCGGTCTGATAAAACACAAAGACCCCTAGCAAAATTCGGTCGAACGATTCCACTGTCTACGAGATGCAAGTTTTGCAACTGGCTAGGAGCTATTGTAGGGACCTGCATAGCTCTATCTTCCTGGCCTTCACCACGACCCGTGTAGCGTAAAACGTCGGCAGCCGTGTCATTAAAAAGCACTCCATCTCGGAATGGCTGAGCATTGTGAGTGCCTTGAGGTAGTTCCACTGCCATCCGAATTTCGTTGCCGTTAAAGTGCAGCAGACCTTCGGTTCTTAAACCTGAAATGTACATGCCGTGGGATGAGCAATGCACATTATTGACGTGCAGTTTATTAATCATGAGTGGGCCCTCGTTTTCCTCAGGATTGAAAATCAGGCCGCTGAATCTGTAGTCACGTTTTGTGATGTGCATCGCCCATGTAAAGCGAAGCTGATCAAGGTCAAAGCCGAGAATGGTATCGAATCCAGTAGAGGTAAGGTAGAGCATTCGCTCCCAGACAAAAATTTCATGGCAGTGTTTTAGAAAAGGATTGCGCCAAGAACCTATTTTTTCAAAGGTTGACGAATATGCAAAGAGCTCGTTGCTGGCGGCAATAAAAACTTTTTCCCCATCGAATTCAATTCCACGAAGCCCTCGATCTGCCCCGCGACCATCCCAGTCTATGTCAGTGGTATTCCAGTCAATGGTTTGGCGGACAAACTGGTTTTCAAGATCCAGCAGGTAAACGCCGCCGTGACTCTCACCCTGATGAGAGCCACGGACTACTGAGGTTGTGACTAGAGTAGTTATTGGCTACCGAAACGTTTTCGCAGGGTCAACCAAATAGTGCGCGGTCGGTCCAGCGCGCGCTGACGCTGATAGCGTGGGTCACCAAAAGTTTGTGCATTCCCACTTTCGCCGGTAAATACAAAGTTGTAGCCCTTTGCGCCGGTGACATTGTTCACGGCAATCTCCAAGTCTAAACCGTTGGCCCAGGTCATCCCGGCAGAAAAATTGTGGTATCGCCAAGAGGGGGCACGGCCTGCAATATTGTTGTCGCGAATTTCGTCAGTACCCGCCCAAGTCTCGCTTCCGTAGGCAATGTCGTAGTAGAGCCACATATCACCGCCTAAAACATTCGGAATATCGTAGTAGACGTTGGCCCAGGCGGTTCTCTCAGGGGCATTTGGCATCAACATGCCCTCACGGATCTGGATTGAACTTGGATCAATACTGCCATCGGCTGACGTCGCGCACCCAACGTTGACACCGTTTTCAAAGTTATTGCAAAACGTGTCTGTGAATTCAGCACTAGCGGCAAACAGATTTGCACCGAAAGAGAGCCGCTCTGTCGCTTGCCATCGGATTTGGGCCTCGGCCCCCGAGGTCTCTGCTCCCCCCGCGTTAATAGTTCCGCGCAGCCACCACTCCCCATCAGGGAAAGAGGCGCCCTGAAGGTAGTCTTTCCATTCCATATAAAAGCCGCTGATGTTAAGCGTCATGCGACCATCAAGCCATTCGCTCTTGAGGCCGAACTCATAATTATCTAGTAAATCACCGGTGTAGGTTTGTGGCAGACGTCCGGTGGAGACCGCGCGGGGGCTGTTTGAGCCTCCAACTCTAAATCCTTGACTGAAAAGACCGTATATCATGACATCTTCGTTGAAGGTGTAACGTAGACCGGCTTTATAGATCGAGTCACTTTGTGATCCTTCGTCACGAAAAATTCCACCACCCGAGGTTCTGTCTCCAAAAGGCGTCAGGCCACCGGGAAACTCAAACTTTTCAAACTTATCGCGCTCAAACTCGGCCCACCGCATACCCCCGAATACCTGCAGGTTGTCGGTGATGTCGTAACTGAGCTCGCCAAAAACGGCGGTTTGCTTCACCGAGTTGGAGAAGGTGTTCGCGTAGCTCACATTAGTGGCATTCAGCGGGTAGGCTTGGTTAGCGTTGGCGCTGTAGTAGTAAGCGTAGTATTGCGCGCTCGCCCACATCGTCGTGTTCTCAAGATTGGGAATCTTGGCTCCGTAATACCATTCATTGAGGAAATCCTCGTAATACCCCCCCACCATCCACTGCAACCGTTGATCGCCTTTTGACACCAACCTAATCTCGAGGGCGTCTCGCTCTTGTTCCTGATCATTGAAAATATAGCTGGGATAAAAATTGCTGTAGTAGAGGCAGCTAGCTCCGTAGTAGTTGCAGGAGTTACCGTAGTAGTAGTCCCTTGACTGCGTGTAGGTCATGTTGTCGTATTCATAGACAATATCCCGCTCAAAACGGGTGTAGGTAGCGGATATATCAGCAAATCCAAGGTCCCCTTGCAGTGTCATGGACATGGACGACCAATCATCGTTGCGGAATTCATCTTGAAACCGCGTTACCTCGTAATCACCAAGCGCTTCGTCAGAGTCCCAAACGCCTTCGGCTTCGGTTTTTTCGGCCATAAGGTTGGCAAGCAAGGACCAGTTGTCATTAATATTCCATACGACCTGAAGGCGACCGCCCGTAACGTCATACTCATTGAAATCATCTTCCACACGGTCGCTGTTGTCATAGTTCCCGGTAAAACTCGTGCCGTAAACATTGTCGACATAGCCGCCATCATGCGATGTGTAGGCAACCAGCCGTGCGGCTAACTTATCATCGACGATAGGTATGTTGAGTACGCCGTTAAAGTCCCAACTTTCTTCCGCGCTTTTAGTAGAAGCAACTGCTGCTTCGAACTGACCCGATAAGCCGGAGAAATCGGGTTTGTTGGTAATGTAACGAATCGTTCCTGTTTGGGAGCTCGCGCCGAACAAGGTTCCCTGTGGGCCAGGCAGGTTTTCGACACGGGCAATATCAATACCGCGAAAACCCACCTGCTGAGAGTTAGAAGACATAGGTTGTTCATCAAGATACACAGCAACCTGCGCATCCGTTCGGTATTCAAACGGTGCGGTTGTAATGCCTCGCATGATTAGTGAGTTCTGGCCTGGTTGCAGTGAAACTAGTCCAACAGAGGGCAGTGCTCGCAGTGTGGCTTTGAGGTCTCTTGCACGCATAAGCTGCAGATCCTCTCCCGATAGAACGTCGATGCTGTGCGCAATATCTTGAAGATCAGTCTCGCGTTTTGTCGCAGTGACTATAACTTCTTCAAGAAATGGACCGGCTTCTTGCGCCAACACAGTATGGGCGGGAGCAAAAGCTGCCGAGATCGCGGCTGCCAGAGCAGATACACGAAAGCCGGCGGTGTCGAGCGTTTGACTAGTTCGAAAAGCAACATTTTTTTTATATTTGGCCATGCTACAAACTCGCTTATTCAAAATTGGGACGCAGCCTTTGAAAGCTTATTTTTAATGCCAACTACACTATATAGGTATATGCGTGCATATCAATCCCACCTAGGGATCACTTTTAACGTGGGTTTCGAGCCAATCGAAATATTGTTCGTAAAGGTGTTTTTCATAGGAGGGAATAGACAGGCTGTGATACTCATTCGGATAGACTACGAGTCTTGTGGGTATGCCCTTGCGCTTAAGGACTATATACAGCTGTTCGCTGTTAATAATGGGCACGTTCCAATCCTCCTCTCCGCCAACGACTAATGTCGGAGTGTTTACCTTATCAAGGGCATAAAACGGTGAGATGCTATCCCACGCATCTTTGTTTTCAAGAAGCCAGGGGAAGCCCAGCTCTTCCTCCCACCAACGTTGATACTGATCATGCCCATAATTCGCAACGTACAGGGTCGCACTAGCGCCTGTAATGGCAGCATCAAAGCGATTTGTTTTGGTGATCGCATGGTTTGTCAGGATGCCACCATAGGACCAGCCATAAACC
>DMOB01000072.1:13629-15658 GCA_003452475.1 Acidimicrobiaceae bacterium
ATAGGCCCAGCCATAAACCGCCATCTGCTCTGAATCGATCCAACCCTTGTCGATGCCGTAGTCTATTGCGGCCATAACGTCAGTGAAGTCTGGGCCGCCCCAGTTTCCCGTGATTGAACTCGCAAACTCCTGGCCGTAACCAAATGACCCTCGTGGATTGGGCATCACTACTATGTAACCTTGGGCTGCCAATAACTGTGCTTCGGAGTTGAAACCGAAATCCCATTGAGCCTGTGGACCTCCATGAATATGCAGCACCGCGGGATAGGCACGCCCTGACTGATAATCAGGTGGAAACAAATAAAATGCCTCAATCGTTACGCCGGGCTCGCTCTCAAATCTGTGTTTTTGAACCGCCCCAAATTTAGTGCTGGCCAATACATCACTCTGGATACGGCTTAATTGCTGCAAATTGCCTTTTTCGTCCGTCGTAAATATTTCTCCGGGATATCGTGGTCGGTCAACAAGCGCATAAATTTGACCATCTGCTGCCTCATCGAATTCCCTTACGACGTCTTGCTGGCCGATCACCTGCTTCACAGCGTGGGTATCTAGATCGACGCGAATAAGTTGCTGTTGACCTTGGCGCTCAGTAATTGCAAGTAGCTCGCTACGATTCTGTGAAAATACCAGATTGTAAACTTGCACCTCGGCCAGTGATTTCACCAGCTGTGTTTCGCCCGATCCAATATCTAAAATTGCAAGCTGAGGGATCGCATAAATTGGCAGGTCGCTTGAGGCAGCAGTTGTATAAGCGAGATGCTTCCCGTCACGGCTCCAAGTGGGACTAGCGTCTTGGTGAGGACTAAACGTCAGTTGCTGGGGCTCTGGATTCGCTTTCGTAGTGTCCAGCAGCCAGATGTCTGTATTGCGGTTTTGATCTGGCTGCTCGGTGCGGTTGCTGACAAATGCTACGTGTCTGCCATCTGGAGACCAACTTGATTGACTGTCGTCAAAGTCTCCGAATGTGAGTTGTCGTGTCAGCTTGGTGTCAATATCGATAACGTGTAGGTGGTATCGGTAGCGATCGAGGTAGCCTACGTAATCTTCTTTGAATTGAAGCCTGTCTATGACATATGGGCGAGGATTTGGGCGGATCTCTTCGTCTAGATCAGCAGGGGTGGCGTCTTTAACTTCTAGTAATATTTGATTCCCTTTTGGAGACCAGTTGTAACTGAAAATTCCCTGCTTGAATTCGGTTAGGGGCTGCGCGTCACCACCACGACGGTCGAGAATCCAAATCTGGCTCTGCTGATCTCCGCGGTCAGAGAGGACAGCCAAGAAGCGATTATCAGGGCTCCACTTTGGCGAGTACGAATCGCTGTTACTCTCTGTCATACGGATTGGCAGTCCTCCAGCAGCTGGGATCATCCAAACTGAGCTTGTGGCCTGGTCTCGTTCGAGGTCTCTTTCGTAAAGCGAGTAGGCTACAAACTGTCCGTCTGGACTCACGCTAATTTCAGAGGCGCCTTGCATGCGCAGATAAGTATCGATGCTAAAGATTTCATCTGAAACCGCCGGCGTTAGAGGGAGCATAAAGAGTAAAAGTGAATGGATTAATCGCGTCATATTCAGTATTTCACCTCTAATGTTTTTTGAGCAGTAGGTATGTAAAGACCTATTGAAGTTGATTTCTTATCTCTGAGCCGCATATCAATGATCATGCTTTTTCAAGGCGTGTCAGCTGCCTTGCGGCGACAAACCCCAACAGGCTGCTCGCTCCGAAAAGACCGTAGTAGATCTGGAAACCTTGTTGGCCACTCCAGTTTGCCAGCGCCCAGGATTGCACCATCGGCACGTAGATATCTGGGGTGTAGGCGAGCAAACTGATCAGACCGACCGCAAGCCCCCGGGTACTGGCCGACACGTCGCACTCATCAAGCGTTGCCCAGAAAATACCCCGTACTCCGTAAGTGAAAAGTCCAATTAATAACACCATGGGGAATAACACCATCACGCTGATGGTGACAGGTAGGGAGGGAAGTAATGCCAGTAGCCCGCCGGCAATCAGCATGAGCACCCCGAGAAA
>DMOB01000041.1:0-4989 GCA_003452475.1 Acidimicrobiaceae bacterium
CTACGACTACTCCCACGGTAACTTCACCCCACTTTACTACTGCGACACCTTGCCCTCCGGGCGATGCGAATTCTCGACCACAAGTTTTACCAACGGTGCAACCTCGCCCTACTCCATTTAGGCCGACCGGCGGGTCGTCTTCGATCGCTGCATCGCAAGCCAGACGTCCAGCTTTAGGACCCGGTCGCCTTGCATCATTGGAGGTCAAGTCATATATGACCGCTGCGCCAACTACCGGCACTATTCCTGCTTGAAGCTTCAGACCGCGTTCTTGTTCGACACACCAATCTGTAACTCCATCGGCCGCAGCGAGTCCGAAAACGCTATTTCCGCATAGCACCACACCGTGGCACTCAACACCGCTAGCAGTCGGACCCAATGCTGCAGCTTCTCTTGTACCCGGAGCGCCACCTCTAACGGCAATAGCGCCCAGAGAGCCCGGCGGGGGTAAAACTACTGTCACCCCAGTCGCTGCTTCATCATCTGTCCAACAACCTACGAGAACGCCATTAATGCCAAGAGCCATACCTAAGAACCCTATTCCTATTACACAAGATGGAGACAACACATCGCACCCAATAAGATCAATTAACTAGTTAGGAACGCTTATGCCAGAGGGCCATACAATCCACCGATTATCTCGAGATCTGAAGCAAGATCTTAAAAATATTTTCGTGGCTGCCAGCTCACCTCAGGGCAGATTCGCAGAAGGAGCGCGTCTAATCGATGGAACAGAGTTGATCCGGAGCGAGGCCTGGGGAAAGCACCTTTTCCTAAGTTTCGGCCATCAACAATCTGTAACTGCATTTCTCCACATTCACCTTGGATTAATCGGTAAATTTCGACCAAAGACCTTTGATACCGAAACTAAAGAAAGCATTCGCCTAAGGCTCAAAGGCAATAAAAGTTTTTGGGATCTAACTGGCCCCCAAGATTGTCGTCTTATTGATAAATCAGAATACTTTCATTTAATCGAGCGCCTAGGGCCAGATCCATTGCGACGCGGGTCTAACGTTAAGGATTTTCAAGCTTCACTCGTTCAAAAGAAAGTTCCCATCGGAGCTGCGCTTTTGGATCAATCAATTGTTGCCGGTATCGGCAATGTCTATAGAGCAGAGTTTTTATTCCTTCACGGCATCAACCCAAACCGTGAGGCTAGCAAAGTAAGTACCTCTGAAGCAGCGAACCTTTGGTTCACATTTCAAGAATTGCTGAGGATAGGCGTTCGCCTAAATCGAATAGTGACTGTGTCTCAAGATGATGGCGGAGCAACTCCAGGAAGACTTCCAAGAAAGCGATCGTTATATGTATACAAACGTGAAGGGTTGCCGTGCCGGCGATGCTCGACTGAAATAACAATAGGAAAAATTGGAGGTCGGAGCTGCTGGTGGTGCTCAGTTTGTCAGCCTATTTAAAAATTATGCTCCAAAAGCAAAAGTTGGCTCACGGCTCACCTCGTTACTGCGTTTCCCAAAGCAAATCCCGCAAGTGCAGCGCACGGAGCTCCTCCACAGGTGTGGACTCTTGCGGTTATTTCGCAGTGCCTGGCGCCCCTGCGTAATAGCACTAGCAGCGGACCGCACTCTTATTCGATCTAAAACACCTAGTTCTTGAGGTTTGTTTTGGTCAAGAAAACCGTATTTGGACCTGCGAACCCCGGCTCCAGAAGATATTACCTCAGCGTTTCTGACAGTGTGAACACCATGTTGTCGATCGCGCATCAACTATCTTACGGAGCATAATTGCCCCACAATTGCGGCATGGTTTCCCATGGCGTCCATAGCACAGAAGAAATTTCTGGTTTGAACCGGCACCCTCAAGATTTCTGTAATCTCGAAAAGTTGTACCTCCTCTTTCAATCGCGCCTTTTAGTACGCTGCGGATTGATTCCAAAAGCTCAACTGCTCTGCTTCGTGAGATCGACCTAGTCGCTGGGTCTACCCCTGCTAAGAATAGTGCTTCGTCCGCGTAGATATTACCCACGCCCGCGATCGGACGCTGACTCAGGAGCTGCGTCTTTATTTTCTGCGAACGGCCTTTCATAAGCCCCCAAAATTTTAAACCATCAAAATTTAGATCAAACGGTTCTGGACCCATATGCCGAAGGGTTGGGATTTTTGAATGGTCCCCGCGAGGCACAACGAACAGGCGCCCAAAACGCCTTACGTCGCGAAACATTAGATGACGACCGTCATCTAATGTCCACCAAGCACGGGTATAGCCATCTGTCGCTTTGGCAATATTATCTAGCGAACTAATTTGCAACTGCCCTGTCATCCCTAAGTGAACAATGAGATCGCGTCCATCTCTGAGCTCCAGGAGAAGGTACTTTCCACGCCTTTTTAGCGCAGCGATTTCCGCACCAACCACTTCGATAGCTGGAAGAAATTTAGCCGAAGGATGACTACCTGAAGCAACTACCGCTAATCCTTTTACTTCAAGATCTAACTGCCTTCTAATAGTTTCGACTTCCGGAAGCTCTGGCACTATTAGGTCACTTCTACTTTCAAATTAAGAGCGCGGACCATACCTACGCTCAGCCTCAGCAAGGCCTTGAGGGCAACTATCTGTATAAGGACACCAGTTACAAAGTGGTCCTAATTTGTAGTCAAAACGGCTATCAGAAATACAATTGCCAATTGATTTCCATGTCAGGAAGTGTCGGTTGACTGCGTTTTCCACGGCCGCATTATCTAGCTTGCGGTCAATATATTTACCCGTCAGGTACATCAGACGTACTTCGCTCACAGGTTGATCGACTGCCTCAAGCGCAGCAGCATATAGCCAAACTTGACTTAGCTTGTCATCCAGGTAACGGTTTTGTGGCGCTTTACCTGTTTTAAAGTCTGTAACTCGAAGACCGCTTTCTATCCGCTCAGTTCGGTCCACGATTCCCAGAAATGGCACCCCCATCAGATCAACTTCAAGACGTTGCTCAGCTGCTAACACGTCTACCTGCTTAGGGTCCTCCATCTCGAAGTAGCTTTCCATCAAGTTCCATGCTTGCCAGCGAAAGGCTCTAGTTCCCTCATCATCTAGTAACAAAGCTTTAAAGTCAGGGTCCTCGGCAACCTCAGGCCATATTTCTCGAGCTATATTCCGAGCAAATTGGTTAGTTCGCTCTGAAGCTCTCACAAGCATTAGCTCTTCTAAAATTCGGTGAATGAAGGTTCCTAGTAGAGCTGGAACTCCCTTGGGATCAGGTAAGTGATCGATATAGCGAAACTTCCACCGTCGTGGGCACTGCCGAAATGTCGATGCCGATGATGGACTTAAGTGTCTAATCACTTGCTCATTGTCCGAGCTTTCTGCAATATTCATAAAGCACCGCTCTCCAACTAACCAGACCTAGAATTCACAGAACAAAGCTTACGAACTTCAATAGCCACACGAGTTGTTACGTCCGCTTTTTGACTTGTCTCCAGACCCAAAATACTAGCAGAAGCCCGATCGTGCTTCCGATAACAGTCACGAGACCAAATCGACTATCTAGCGGCGGCGCTTGGCGCGGTAAGGTTCCCCTAAGAGCTGCAGAATCCCTATCGCTTTCTTCACCGAAAGAGCTCTCGTTTGAGCTCGATGTATTGTCTGAGATTTCTTCGGTCGATGGAGCGTAGTCTCTCTCCATTTCAGGTTCTTTAGTATCTCCTGGAAGCCCTTCCATTGTGAGGCCAACTATTGGTCGAGGCCTTTTCTCGTCATAACTCGCCATGCTATCTCCTTGTCTCGATCAGTCTGGCTCTCGCTTAAATCTCATCTAACTCGACAGCTCGTGGTCCCTGCGCTTTAGCCAGACCCATAGCAGCTAACAACTCATCAAACTGAAGAACAGCTTCGCGTGCCCCTGGCCGAGTGCCAAGTTCTCGCAATGGCAATGACTGGCCAGATGCTTCGGCTATGGCTGCTCTAAGAGATATAGGTGGTAACCAAGAATCACTAAATCTTTCCGCCAATTCGCTTTTCCAATAATTATTGTCGCGCGTTCGACCAAGGCGGTTAATAACAACTCCAGCAAGTATCGGACTTCCGATTCTGCTCGCTACCCGCTGAATCGTGTTTGCCATGAGATCGACTCCATCCGCCGCCCAAGCAGCTGGTTCAGTCACTATGAGTGCCTTATCAGCAGCAAATAAGCCATTTACGCAGAGAAGGCCCAGAGATGGTGGACAATCAATGAGTATCAAATCGTACCGAACACCTGACAAAGCCAGCTTCAGCCTGTCTTGGGCGCCCAGCGGGTCGCTTATCATTTGTGGTTCTCGAGCAGCCAGGAGGTGGCTTCCCGGAATCAGATCTGGTCGCAGTCCTTTATCAGGCCAGTTTGAGCTAGTGACTGCTTTAAGCGCAGCTCCCGCTCTAGCTTCACTTAGAACATCATCAATAGTACGATCGGCTCCCCATACGGCAAGCCCAGTTGAAGCATTCGCTTGCGGATCTAAGTCTACGACCAGGACACTAAGCCCAAAAGCCGCAGCAGCTTCTGCCAAGCCAAGCGTTACCGTTGTTTTACCGACCCCGCCTTTTTGATTTACAATCGCAACAGATGTCATCTTTTACAGGCTAACTCCCTTATAACCGCCAGCAAGTTGATTCTACGCTAGTGGGACAGAATACTTCTCGACCCGTTGAGGTCTAAACCGCATAACAAACCAGCTGCTCTCAGCTCACCAGCTCGCACTTCACCAAGTGCATCACCTTTTCCTGATGCTTCTCGGAGCATGATCGCTCTTACTGCCGGGGCATCTAGATCATCATCTAGAAATCGACGAACTTGGCTGATTAGCTTTCCCGACCAAACAGGCTCAGCACCACCACATGCAGATATGAGCGATTCAAGATCAACTTGAGCAGTTGTTCCTTCCTCGTCAAACCATTCAAAGTCTTGCCTGTAATGGTGTCCCATTAATGCAAGTCTTATTGCTCTTGGATCAATCTCTTTGCGCAGCTCAGAGACAAAAACTAAATTACCTAAGGATTTGGACATTTTTG
>DMOB01000003.1:0-3283 GCA_003452475.1 Acidimicrobiaceae bacterium
ATTTGAGGGACCTCTCTTAAGGATCGTTTCATTTCAGCAAACCCAGGGAAACCAGCTAATTCTATAACGGCATTCCATAATGGAACCGCTTGATCATCGTCGGGTACGCGTGAGAGTACAGGGCCAAAAAAAGAAAGTCCTTCTGGGGGCTTAAAGGAAATAATGGGAGTGCCTACGTCACGACCGGTTCGTTCTAAGGCAGTTTCCGTTTCTGTTTCGATGATCTGGTCCCAGGACTGATCATCTACTGATGCTGCAAAGTGGGTTGGAAGTCCAGCAGTTCTAAAACATTCTTCGGTATGGCTGACTGTGCCAAGGGGAGTCCGCCTTCCTGGCTGGCGGTCAAGGTCCCAATAGTGTGTCCCAAAGGCACTATAGAGAGCGGACATCGGCTCTTTCCCGAGTTCTTCGCGCGCGTGAGCTGCAGCTCGAAGAAAACGCAGCCCTGATGTATGCCCAACTTCGTAACCGGCGGGAAACTCAGTGTCGTAATCTTTATCTTTATTGAGGATTCTTAGGGATATGAAACGCCAGTCAACTGAATAACCGGTCTGTTTGACAACTTTTTCTATCCATCTCGATGTAATCCAAGCGAATGGGCAGATTGGGTCCCAAAAGAATTCAATGTCATAGGTACTGTCGGTGGCTTCCATAGAACATTCTTAGCAGTCCCGGAACCGCAAGAGACCCGTGTTGCTGATATTGATAGTGAAACAAGTAGATTCAGTTACATTTTGGTAGGCGAATTATTAGGTGTGTAGGTATGTCTGAGTTATCTGAGTTGGTTGATCCGGTGATGCTTCCTTCTATCGGAGGGGGAGAGATAGCGCTCCATCACTTGGGTGGCACCGGTCCTTCCGTGATGTTTGTTCACGCGACGGGATTTAATGCTCAAACGTATGGCCCCTTTACTGAACGGTTATGTAAGGGATATTCAGTTTGGGCGCCAGATCTTCGGGCTCACGGTTGGAGTACAGCGCCCACTAACGGAGATTATGAATGGACAAGTCTCGCTGAAGATCTTCTAACCGTTGTTGATTATTTAGAAATTAGGACAGGGGAGTTGGACTGCGTCGGTCACTCGGTCGGAGCGGCGACACTTTTACTCGCTGATTCGCTTCGCCCTGGCCTGATTCGATCAATGTACGGATATGAACCGATCATGTGGCGGCCAGGAGAATGCTTCGCCAAAGGCGAAAACCCATTAGTTGCAGGTGCTCAAAAGCGACGCCAAATTTTTGATTCTCGAGCGCAAGCTCTTGAGCGATTTGCCTCCAAGGGTCCTTTTTGCGTCTGTAGAGCGGATGCCTTAAAGTCATATGTCGATTTTGGGTTCGAAGTGCTTCCGAACAAATCAATTCAGTTACGTTGCTCGGGTGTGCATGAGGCAGCTGTCTACGATGGCGAAAGAGTATCTACGACTGATCGCATTTTGAATTGTTTGGCTCCGGTGGTAATTGGTAAAGGAGCTGATGAGGGATTTGGAAACTTAGGAACGCCAGCTTTTGAGGCACTTCCTAATGCATCACTAAAAATTCATGCCGATCTCGGGCATTTTGGCCCACTAGAAGCTCCTAATCGCATAGCTGATGACGCAATCGCTTCGCTATGGTCACCGAGCTAAGTGCAGGTTGCTTACTGACTTGCTAAAAAATTTTTAACGCAACTGATAATTACTTCCGGTTGGTCTTGGTGCGCCATGTGGCCACAGTTTTGGATTATGTGACCGACAGCATTCGGCGTTTCCCTCGTAATTCCGTTGACCATTTCCGCTGTTCCGTAATCATCGCGATCACCCTGAAGGGCTAAGACAGGGCATTCAATCTTGGGAAGTAAACTTCTGATATCGAACCTAGTAAAGTCAGGATCTAGCCAGATACGTGCCCACCGGTCGAAAGTCGAAGCAGAGTCCTGGTGGTACTTACTTAAAGGAGAGAGTATCGAGTCGCGATTCTGCTTGATTTTTTCGATACCAGCGATGCATTCGATCTCGACAAATATGTGAGCTGCAATAGTGATTACGGCAGAAGCTTCTACCGCCCTGCTGCCCGAAGCAATTAAGGCGATAGAAGCTCCATCGCTATGTCCTAGAAGTATGGGATTTGTGATTTCAAGGTGCGCAATTAAAGCAGGAAGGACCGACTGTCCTTCATAGTGCATGAAGTCGGTTTCATAAACCTGAGGTCCTGAACTAGAACGACCATAACCACTCCGATCATAAAGAAGAACTGGCGATTCGGTTTGTTGATGGAGCAGCTCCGGCAGAGCGCGCCATTGACCTGAAGAACCGAGACCTTCGTGCAGCATAATAATCGTAGGTTTATTAGCCTTCAGGTCGCCGATGACACGATAAAAGATTTGATGGTGAAAGAGATCTGCGTACCCGTCCATAAAGTTGATCCAGTTTGTCTTTCGTCCTAGCGGCGCAGATAGTGCAAGTCGGCTGTCCGTGTGGCAATAAAATAGCATACGAAAGCGCAATGTCGTAGTGCGGCAATAGCGGGAGGCTCTTGGTCGACAGATGTATTTTTAGCTATTTCTTAAGTTCTTCTTAGCTAATTCTTATGTGTGATTGCCATGGTTGCCACATGCGAAAATATCTGTTGGTTGTCATAGTAACTATTTGTGTCTCTTGCGGAGGTGAATCTGCAGGTGATGCTGTCAGCGTTGCTTCATTAACAGAAAGCGTTACTGCTGGAGAAGCAAACGATATTGCAACATCAGCGCTAGTGGAAGAAGAGGTGTCCTACGAAGAGGCTCAACTCAACATGGCGGCGTGTATGCGTAAAGAATATTCGACCTGGCCAGACCCGGACTTCTCAACCGCAACCGGGTATTCACCCAGTTCTTTGGCCGATCTAGGTCTTGACATTAGTGGAACAGACTTTCAGGAAGTACTAGATAGTTGCAGAGCGAATGAACTTCAAGGTGTGGTGAGACAGCAACTGGGACAATCTCCTGAGGAACGGGCAGAAACAGAAGACGGAGTTCTGGAGCTCTTTACCTGCGTGCGAGAAACGCCGGGATTCGAGGACCTACCCGACCCGAATTTTTCACAGAATGGCTTACGAGCGATGCGTAGCATCTTTGTGGAGGGGGGCTTTGACTTAACAGAATTTCAACTCGAAGCTCAAAAATGTATCGAAGAGGGGCGTGGAACTCTCGTTCAAGGAGGAGTTGGGAGGTGAATAAAAAATCTACATTTGCTTTAACTGGAATCCTGATAGCAGTTGGTATTACTGCTCTCGGTTTGTGGTCTTTCGGTTCGCTTGGATCAGAAAAT
>DMOB01000005.1:0-6308 GCA_003452475.1 Acidimicrobiaceae bacterium
GCAACCACCATGGAGCGTTCCAGTAGCTCCCACTACCCTTGAGGTGATAGGCATGTGCCACAAAATCTCATCAGCAGTAGGTTCAAGACCAAAAAATTTGAGCTCGTCATTTTGGGAAGTATTTGTTAATTTGAGACTTGTCACGGTGTTTTAACCTTAGAACAAAGTTTTAAAAACAAGCGATTCAATTGCCTAATCCACATTCCGAGTGTTGTAGAAGCTACCGGTTAACGACTATCACTCAAATGCATGCGAGACACGCCAAATGGCCTAACAAGCCCACGGCTCATTAGCACTCTCAACGTAATGATCTGGACGAATTCCAAACGTTTCAATCATCCGTTGCCAACCAGAACCTACTGCCAGCAGCGACCCCAGTCTTAAGATTTGAGGTTCAGAAAAGTGCTCTAATAACTCGCTATAAACTGCGGCAGGTAAAACGCCTGAACTATTTCCAGAAACGTGATCAGTCAACTTTAATGCAACTATCCAAGATTCAGGCAGATCTGAATTCTTGTAGTCACCAAGCTGTTGTATGACTTCTTCTGTTAAGCCGGTCCGCACCAACGATGCGCTTTTAACCAAACTTCAATGAAAGCATTCATTCTGATTAGCCATTCTTAGACGGCACAACTCAACCATATGGCGGTCTATCTCAGAGTCGCCGCCGTACATAACGCCTACCCAGTCTAAAAACATGGATAAGGTCGTTTCATCAATTGCGAGCGTACGGAAAAGGTTGTCATCTTCGTAAGCCTTCGAATACCAAGTTGCTAGCCGATCCGCATTGGCGTCATCTAGCTCTTGGACCTTTGGTAGGTGCCCATAATCATTTGCCATAGGTGCAAAAACTCCCATACAGATTTATGTAACGATAACCCCTAGGAGGTCACCTCGCCGGCAATTAGGTTTAAATAATGTCAGGGGTATAAGTGGCCTTCATTGACTAGTATCTAAATTATTAGACAACGAAAAGTTTGGGGACCACATGAAAGCTGCAGTTCTATGCGAACAGCCAGGCGATCTAGTTATTGAAGATCTTCTAATTGATAAACCAGCTCCACAGGAGGTCTTAATTCAGACAGTTGGCGCCGGGCTCTGCCATTCTGATCTTCACATGATGGAGGGAATATTTCGCTCAAAGGTTCCCACAGTCATGGGCCACGAATCAGCTGGGATCGTCCAAGCAGTTGGCAGCGATGTCACGTATGTGAAGCCGGGAGACTCGGTGGTTGCGTGCTTGTCAATATTTTGTGGGCAATGTAGCGAATGTCTTTCAGGACATCAATACCGCTGCTCCAATACAAAAGCCACGTCACGAAATCGTGACGCGAACCCCCGATTAAGTCGGCCTGATGGAACTTCGGTAGGTCAGATGGCCAGGCTAGGAGGCTTCGCTGAAGAAATGCTTGTGCATCAAAACGGAGTAGTCAAAGTTACTCCTGACATGCCTCTAGACAAAGCCTGCCTCATCGGATGTGGCGTAACGACGGGATTTGGAGCCGCGGTAAGGACAGCCAACGTGCCAGTCGGGGCCACTGTCTGCGTCATCGGGTGTGGTGGCATTGGACTATCGGCTGTTCAAGGGGCAAGAATAGCCGGAGCTTCACAGATTATTGCTGTGGATATTGGCGCTGACAAACTGTCAATGGCTCGCCTGATGGGTGCCACAGACACGATTGATGCGTCTTCCACTGACGACGTAGTAAATAGCATCAGAGAACTAACCGGTGGAGGCGTCGAATACAGCTTCGAAGCAATTGGCCTTAAAGAGACCGCAGAGCAGTCATTCGAGATGCTCAAGCCCGGGGGAACCGCGACAGTAATAGGAATGATTCCATCAAGCACGAAGTTAGAAATCCGCGGAATTGAACTGTTATCTGAGAAGAAATTACAAGGATCCACCATGGGATCTAACCAATTTCGTACAGACATCCCGCAAATGATTAACTTCTATTTAGAAGGAAAACTGTTACTTGATGAGATGGTCTCTAGCACCATCGCTCTTAATGAAATCAATGAGGGTTACGGTTGGATGAAAGCTGGTTCCAGCGCTCGAACAGTTGTGAAGTTCGATTAAGGCTGCTGAAATTAGATGAGATATGTAGGTCAACTCACTTAACTGTCCCGTTTCATTACGTGGTGACTCCAAGCAAAGCTTGGGTTGTCGCTTCATCAATTCCGGCTGCGAGAGCAGCAGCGCTTAGTTGGTCAACCGTTACGGCGTCCACATCAAATCCTTGAGCTCGGACTATTCGTGCTCTAACTTCAGGTTGTCCCGGAAGTAGTACTTCTTTAGTGTCGCTTCGTGGCTTAGTCTCCGCGATATAAGCAAGATACTTTTCTACCTCGTCACTAAATGCCGAGTATTCACCTGTCGCTGATGGGTCTATTATCAGCGACAGCATGTTGTTAATAATCTTAGAATCCCGTGCATTCTCTGGCTGGGATGTTTCACCGCCCAATAGTGCCGCAGACAATAATTCACACATGATTGCTAGGCCGGAGCCTTTATGTTCACCAAAAGCAACTAGAGCGCCTGCATCGGGAGCGTTATTCATTAAGCGGATTACGGGTGCCGGGTCATTTGACAATTGACCTGCAGAGTCTATTACTGTGCCCATGGGGACCTGATCTCCCTTGTTATAAGCCACACGCGCCTTGCCACCAGCAATAATACTCGTGGCCATATCGAGGAGGGCTGCGGGCGCATCTCCTCTACCAGGCACGGCGGCACAAAACGGGTTGGTACCGAATCGTGATTCCGCGCCACCGTGCGGAGCGACCAAAGGCGTGTGACCTATTACGTTGACAAAATGAACGGAAGCCATCTTTGCCTGAGCACACTGCTCACCCCAGTGACCGATTCGCCCTATGTGGTAACTGTTTCTTAAGCCCACAATAGCGACGCCGAACTGTCGCGCACGTTTAATACCCTCGTTCATAGCTTCGTATCCATTGACTTGACCGAAACCTGACTGGCCATCGAACACAACTAGAGCACCTGCATCTGTTGTGATATTGGGAGTCTGGTTCACTTTAAGGTGCCCGCTAACGGCACCCGCAACATATGACGGCAACATCCCAATTCCATGGGAATCGTGTCCAGCAAGATTAGCTCCTACTAACTGGTCGGCGACTAAGTGCGCCTCGTCGTTCTCGCTTCCGAGGCCGATACAAACACTAACGACAAATTTATGTGCAGAAGATGGCGATACGATTGGCATGAGGAAACGGTAGCCGATAGCGAGTGCCTACGCTTGAGCCACAAAAAGTTCAGTTGATGCTAGGTAGCCAGGCTCAATAACCAAGGTCTCAGGACTTACCTTGCGAATTGACTCAACGATAGATCGCGTGTCGGTAGCTACTGAGAAACCCGGCAGCCAATTATCATGATGGCTAAGGAAAATCGTTGACGGCTGCAGGTGTTCAACTTCTTTGGCTAGAAACTCGCAGAGTGAGCCTTGAATCGGTTGACCATCGATATTTCCTCGCCCAGCTGCCGCCAAAATAGCTACATCAGGTCTTAACCCTTCGAGAACTCCACTCCAATGACCTGACGTATCTTTAAAAAGTAGGCTTCCATCGGGGGCTTCTACAAGGAATACAAGTGCGCCACCATCGCCGCGTTTACTGTGTCCACTTGCACTTTCAGCTAAATGCATTCTTACCGCATCGGAAGTTTCTTGAGCTAAGTAGCTATTGAGTCTTTGCATTGCAGCTTGTTGTTCTTGCCATGTCACACCTAAGTCACCAATGCATTGGGTGTCAGGTTGAGCCATTCCTAGATGAGACCAGACACATGAGTGTTGGCTCGGATAAACGCGTACCTTCACTCCATTACCTAAATCAATATATTCACCGCCCTGCACACAGATCATTCTGTCTATCGGGACTCCAGCAGCTTCCATAACCCGCACCGACTCGTATGAGCCAATCAACTTAGCATTGGTATTGCGTATAATTTCTTCGGCTCCGTACAAGTGGTCAAAATGAGAGTGCCCAATCAAGACCCAGTCGGCTTGTTGGACATCGGATGCCGAAAGACCAGTGCCGTCCGCTCCGCTAGGTCTGTCAATATAAGCATCTAGGAAAATACTCAAACCAGCAGTCTTAAAACAGAAAGTAGAACAGCCATACCAATCAAGAGTTGAGGACATGGTCAAAGGTTAGACCGAATTCCTAGTTTATAAGCCATAGTGGTGAGGTGTCTTCTTTCCAACGGACCAGTATCACCATAATTTTGTCAATCTTTCTATGTATCTCCTGCTCCAATGTTGAACAGCCAAATACGGGAGAAGTGACAGTAATGGCTGCTTCATCATTGACTAATGTCTTCAGTGATATCGCTGAAATGTTCGAAATAGCCAACCCTGCAGCTGATATAAAACTTGTTTTCGCAGGAAGTGGAAGTCTGCGTGAGCAAGTTCTGGACGGGGCACATTTTGATATTATTGCCACAGCCAACCAAGACGTTATGGATACTCTTGTAGAAGCCGCAGAAGTTACTGACCCAAAAGTGTTTGCACGTAACGTTCTCGCATTAGTAAGCCCTATAGACCGACAGCCGCCTATTTCTTCTCTTAATCAGTTACGAGAAAGCAATTTACTAGTCGGGGTCTGTATAGAAACGGTGCCTTGCGGAGCATTAACCTTTGATTATTTAACCTCAGCTAAGTTGAGACCGAACATAGTCACTAAGGAACAAAACGTGAGATCCTTACTGACGAAGGTTCTGGAAAATGAGTTAGATGCTGCTTTCGTTTATGTAACTGACGCTCGATTACATCCAGACAAAGTTATATCTATTCCGCTTTCACCCAATTATCTGAAGACAGCGAACTACCCAATAGCAAGGGCTACAGGTAGCGGTACCAACGAGTTTAGCTTAAAATTTCTAGAGTTTTTGAGCACAGACAACGTGCTTTCATTGCTCATTAGCTACGGTTTCTTAGTACCATGAAAAGCCCGCCTTCTGTCCAGCGACTTCCACTTTTAGTCCTGCTGGCAGCTGGCACCGGAGCGCTTTTTTTGATCATACCGATAATTGGTTTAGTCGGTAAAGCATCATGGAATTCGCTATTGCTCGACCTCAAGAACGAACTTGTCTTCGATGCTTTAAAAATTTCTATAACAAGTTCTATCGCAGCGGCTCTGTTAGCAGTTTTGTTAGGAACCCCGTTGGGTATAACAATGGCAAGAATCACAACTAGATGGAGTATCGTTCTGCGCTCAATCGTTCTCCTCCCAATGATTTTACCGCCAGTAGTTGGTGGGTCTGCTTTGCTGTTTGCGCTTGGGCGGAACGGAATCTTTGGAAAGCCGTTGTTTCAGTCGACTGGGCTAATACTGCCCTACTCATGGGCCGGGGTTGTCATCGCCAATCTGTTCGTGGCTTTACCATTTGTTGTCTTAAGCGTGGAATCTGGGCATCGCTCGCTGGACCGACGTTACGAACTGGCTAGCGCTTCTTTAGGTGCAGGAGCTAACCGAAGACTTGCAAGCATAACGCTACCGCTACTCCGGCCCTCTATCCTCGCTGGCGGACTATTAGCCTGGGGACGCGCCTTGGGCGAATTCGGCGCAACCATAACATTTGCCGGGAATATGCCCGGCACAACACAAACACTGCCGCTCGCAGTCTATGGCGCTCTCGAAACCGATCGTCAGCTAGCGTTGGCCATTAGCCTTCTCATGGTCAGTCTTTCTCTTTTCATCGTGATCACAATGAGGCAGCACTGGTGGACTCGCCGATGATCGCTCTAGGTAATGATTACGCGCTCGAGGCGCACTTTGACCTTCATCGCGGCACCTTAGCCATCAGAGCTAACATTAAAGTAGGTGCCGGCGAGATCGTCGCACTATTGGGTCCGAACGGTGCCGGCAAAACAAGCCTTCTTGAGTGCATCGCAGGCGGTTTAGCAATTAGCAATGGGCACGTTAGCCTTAGCGGGTCTAAAGTAGATGACCCAGGTGCCGGCATTTGGCAACCGCCAGAAAAGCGGCAAATCGGAATGGTTTTCCAAGACAACCTGTTGTTTCCCCATATGAATGTCATCGACAATGTCGCTTTTAGCTTGCGCTGCAGCGGACATTCAAAGAAGTCAGCACGCCGCAGAGCATCCGAGGTCTTATTATTTCTAGGTATCGCTGAGTTAGAACGAAAACCCATTGAAGAACTTTCTGGTGGTCAAACGAAACAGGTAGCTATAGCACGTTCGATTATCCAAGAACCGTCATTGTTGCTACTTGATGAGCCACTGAGTGGATTGGACTCCATTGCTGGCTCAAAGCTAAAAGCTTTTGCA
>DMOB01000107.1:0-4783 GCA_003452475.1 Acidimicrobiaceae bacterium
GCGAGCATGGCCGTGCTGGAGCCAACAAATTTTTTGATGTTGCGAGAAAAAATGGCACGTGGTGAGTCAGATCTTCATGAAATTTCCGATGTTGATGTTCATGGACTCTCAGGAGAAAAGCTTTGGGACTGGTTTGCTTATGAACGCAACCGCATGACAGATGCTTTTCGAAACTTGGAGCCTAAAGCTCGAATCCCATGGTTCGGACCTGATATGGGAGCCTTGTCATTCGCTACGGCTCGCCTAATGGAAACATGGTCACACGGTCACGATGTCGCAGACACGTTTGGTCGCGAATTTCCCAGAAGTGACAGACTCAGACACGTTGCTCATATTGGTGTTACTACAAGGGGCTGGAGCTATGTTAACCGGGGATTAGAAGTGCCAGATGTTGCGGTGCGAGTGGAACTCAACGCTCCCAGTGGTGAAACGTGGACCTGGGGACCAGAAAGCTCAAACGAAATTGTGAGAGCCGATGCCTATGAGTTCTGCCTGGTGGTCACGCAACGCCGACGCGCTTCAGAAGCCACTATGGATGTTGAGGGAGAAGCAGCAAAAGAATGGATGGAGCTAGCGCAAGCATTTGCCGGCCCTCCTACTGATGCGAACGAAGGTAGAGTCGCTAAGGTCTGACGGATGTTAATTATCGGACTTACCGGTGGAATCGGTGTTGGAAAAACGACCGTATGTTCACTCCTTGCAAATCGGGGTGCCCAGATCATTGATGTTGATGAACTTGGTCGTCAAATTATTAGGCCTGGGGGAATCGCTGTCGATACTCTTAAAGCCCATTTCGGGAAAAGCATTGGCGACAATCAGGGCGGAATCGACCGCCCTGCTCTGGCTTCAATAGTTTTCGAAGACGAAGAACAGTTAGCAGCCCTCAACGCGATAAGCCACCCATTCATCAATGAGCTTCTAGATGAGAAAGTAGAAGAATCTTCGAAAGATTCAATAATAGTTTTTGATATGGCAGTGCTTGTTGAAAGCTCGCTCGGATACGGAAACAGAAACCCCTATGAAATTGTGGTCACTGTTGAAGCACCTATGAAAGTGCGTATTGAACGATTAGAACAAAGAGGCCTATCAGCTGAAGACGCTAATTCCCGTATTGAATCACAAGCGTCAGACGAGGACCGTCGGGCTGTGTCTCAGTTCATTATCACTAATGGCGGAGATATGAACGAGCTCGAAGTTGCAGTAGATGAGCTATGGGTTGCACTTCAAAAACTGTACCTAGAGAAGAACAGTTGAAAGTCGGCATTCATGGCTAGCGACTATCCACCGACTCGCCACATACTCCGACATCTCCGTCTATCTCATGCCACTGACAAAGACGGAAACATATCTGGCACGATGCCGATATTGCCGGACATGCTCGACGCTGGCGGCTGGCTTCGACTTGGAGTCATGGCGACTCTTGTTGACTCAGTCGCAGGTCATCATGGAGTTATGCAAGTTCAGCCTGACTGGGTTGCAACGTTACAACTTGGAACGGTTCTGACTGCGCAACCTTCTGGGGATGAAGTGAGCGCTTACTGTAAACCGATGCGTATAGGCAGAAATAATGTGGTCACTGAAACGCGCATAGAAGATCAGAACGGATTGATAGGACATTCTCTTTGTACCTTTGCGCGCCTACCGGCACGTCCAGGGTTCGAACTGCCGAAAATTACTACCCGAAATCGAGTCATAGATTATGCGGAAGAAAACGAAGAATCACCTCGTCCGAATTTCGATGATTATCTCCGAATGAACATCAACCCAGATAAACCCATTATTGAATTGCCTCACCACTCAAGAATTTACAATTCATTCGGCTCCATCCAGGGAGGAGCCGTAGTTGTCCTGGTGGAGCGCATGGCGCGACATATCGCCGAACTAGAAAATGGACGTGACGCCCGTTGCATCACCGCAGATGTTCATTACTTAGCACAAGCTAAGGATGGGCCATTCAAAGTCGAAGGAGAAGCGCTTCGCAAAGACTCGGTGGGAATCACGAGCCAAGTAACCATCACAGACCTCGGGAGCGGGCGGCTACTAGATGTAGCAACTGCTACAGCGGTTTACCTTTAAGGAGAATATTAATGCCTATAAAGGCTATTTTTCATGTAAACGTGAACTGTTCGAATCTAGACATCTCTAGGCCTTTCTACGAAAATCTTGGATTTCAGACTGTTCTAGATTTACCAACAGGTGGCGACTCAGATCTTGCCACCGGACTAGCTATGCCAGATTGTTCAGGTAGAGCTGCAATAATGATGTTGGACCCATCGGAAAGCCGGCAGGCACGTCTGGACTTAATCGAATGGTCATCCCCATTAGATGACACGAGGCCCTACGAGCATTTAGCCAGGCTTGGAATTAACCGAATAGCATTGTGGACCATTGGTCTCGATGAGGAGTACCAACGTTTAAAAAAATGCGGAGTGGAGTTTCTGTCTGAACCTCTATTCATGGGTGGCCATACAAAGTTTGTCTGTCTTAAAGACCCTGACGGAGTGATTATCGAGCTAATCGAATTTCATAAAAACCCGACTGAACTCAACTGATAGGACGAAAACAATGGATCTGGGATTAAAAGGCAAAGTTGTTCTTATCTCTGGCGGTTACCGAGGAACTGGAGCCGGCACAGCGCAGGTACTCGCCGCGGAAGGCGCAAAAGTCGCGGTCCATGGCTTTCATGTAGCCCAAGCGGACGAGGTGGTGGCAAAGATTACCGCTGTCAATCTTGATGCGGCTTCTGTTGATGGTGATTTAGGCACCAATGCCGGAGTGGAAAGAATCGTTGGCCAAACCACAGAAGCCTTCGGACCAATAGATATTTTGGTAAATAACTACGGTGCGCCTAGTCAGACTAATTGGGACACCTCGCCTGAGTCCTGGTTAGAAGGTTGGGATAAGAACGTGCTCAGCGGGATAAGGCTGACACAAGCCGTGATTCCCAGTATGCGCGAGAAAAAATGGGGTCGAATTATCTTCGTTGGAACCATCGGGACTGAGAAGCCAAGTAACAAAAATCCTGACTACTACAGCGCTAAGGGAGCTCTACCAACCTTGGTGAGAAGCCTTGCGAAAGAACTCCAAGGAAGCGGAGTTACTGCGAATTTAGTTAGCCCCGGCATGATAGCAACAGAGGAAGTGAGAGAAATGGTGCTTCGCCGAGCTACTCGCGAAGGAATCGACACATGGCAAGAAGCCGAACAATGGCCAGTTAAGAACATGATGCCAAACCTGACAAGGCGCATGCCCAGCCCAGAGGATATAGGCAGATTTATCGCATTCGTGGCTAGCGAAGCAGCATGGCATCTAACGGCAGCTGATTTAAAAGTCGACGGTGGCGCAGTAGACGCCTAGAAAGAGCCAAAACTTAAAGTCCCACGTCGCGGATACCATCTCAGGTGTATGAACAATCAGATTACGCGAATGCTTGCCTTCGATCTGGACGGCACTCTTCTCAGATCAGATGGTTCACTATCCCCAAGAGTCAAGAAGGCCATCCATGAAGCTCACAATCAAGACTTCGTGATTGTACTTGCAACTGGACGCCCATGGGCCATGACGAAACCAGTGGCAGATTTACTCGGTTGTGTCGACTACGGCGTTTGTCTCAATGGGGCAGTCGTTATAGATGCAAAGAATGAACGAATTATAGATAAAAGGTCAATGAGCAAAGAGCAAGCGCTAGACGCTGCTGCTACAGCTAGAAATCTGCTGGGTGACGTGTCGTTAGCGGCTGACATGGCTGACGGTTCACACATTTGGGAACACTCTTTTCTCTCCGATTTTCCACCCGGTCTAGTTATTGAAGCTAAAAAAGTTGATGATGTTCTGAGCGTCATAGACGGGCCTGTGTTGACGTGGCTAATTAATACCCCTAACCACCCTGGCCTATCAGCGGTGGACATTCTTCAAGGACGATTACCTGAAGGCACTGAGGTACGCCCATCAGGTCTAGGAACGCCAGAGATTGTGCTAACAGGCGTCTCGAAGGCATCTGGGCTAGCGCTTATTTCAGACGCTCACTCAATAGACAGTAACGAGGTGATGGCTTTCGGAGATGGTCTCAATGATTTAGAAATGCTGAAATGGGCTGGCTGGTCGATAGCCATGGCTAACGGTCATCAGCAGGCTCTTGATTTAGCGGCAGAGATAGCGCCCGCGAACGATGCTGACGGAGTAGCCGAAATACTTGAACGGCTGCTAGCGGAAAGAAACTAGGAAACTAAGTTGTTTGGGAAGCCCTCAGAAACATTGCAGTTCGTGGGGCAAAGTAAATTCGCCAAGCCTGCAGCACTCCACCGTTAGGTCCTGTCTCTAAATGTAGATCTTGGCCCTCTTCCAATGAGACAGAAATTGTTGGACTAGCTATCCACATTAACCTGACTTGAACGGAATGTTCGCCTGGTTCGACCTCAAAGGAGACTTGTTTATCGTTTTTGACGACTCCAACAGATTGCCCGTCAACGCGCACCGAGTAGCCCCTAATTGTGTCTCGGTAGTGATGTATCCGCTTAATAGTTAGTAACGAACGTTCAGACATTCAACCTCCAGGACCTGATAAGTACGAAGATACCTCCAATATTGCGATTACTCGAATTTGGTGCTTCTCTCAAAGGTCTTCGACTTCAGAGTTTCGGCTATGGGCCATCACACGATAGCTTGTCCACTAACCCCTATTTGGAGAGTGTTGTGACTGAACAATTACGTGCAGAGCTTCTCACCTGGATTGATGAAAATTGGGATCCTGAAATCTCAGTGAAAGAGTGGTGGCGACGCCTCT
>DMOB01000046.1:0-7499 GCA_003452475.1 Acidimicrobiaceae bacterium
CGTAAAGCTCGTCGTTATCCGCTGACACCGTGATCGAACCCACCAATGGCTCGCCCACATCCAACCGCCACACTTCAGCTAGTTCAGTATCCAGCGCGATAACATGGCCCTCGTTATCCGATACATACAGGCGCTGACCGTCTGCGCTGAGCGCCGGCGTTGATCCAGTGCCGCCCTTAAATGTCTTACGATTTAATACTTGAAATTTGAAACCGCCGTTGCCGTCATCGACCAGGTCGAGGGCATAAATAGCGCCGAGTTCAGACCTACCATCTTCTGTACCATCAACCGCATCATCCGCAGTAGCGGCCATATAGATGCGGCTACTATCGGCATCGATACTGAAAAAGTTAGTCACAATGCCGCCGCCGCCGTAGATATAATTAACGGCGGATGAAAATAAGCTCAAGCCTTCGTCGGTTTTGCCAAAGGCTTCGTCCATTAGCGGGTCGACTTTGTTAAGGATAAAATCGGGGATCTTCGTGCCGTTGCCGCTGATGGCTGGCGCGCCGGGTATTTGTCCGATAGGGGCTATCAGTTCTCCGCTCTTGCGGCTGAATGCAAACAATGCCCCGGCTTTGGTTATGGAGATAAGTGAATCTGTCGCTGGGTGATAATTGAAACTATGAAATTTGCCCTGTGCTTTATTGCTCAGTTCCGAAACGGGAATACTGAGACCCGTATCTTTACTCCAGATCATAGAACCGTCCGGCCGTAGAGCCATAAGGCGGTTATAGCCAATCATATAAATAATTTGCGACCCAGGGTTTTCCGGGTCATTCAAGATGAAGGCTGGGCTGCTGGCTTGTATACCGTCATCAGCGGGTATCGTCCAGCGTCGCTCACCGGTTTTGCCATCGAGTGACACCAGCACCACGCGCTCGCCATGGTAGAACTGCGGGCTAAAGTAAAGATTTCCTTCATTATCAAATAGCGGACCATTACCGACAAAGTAGTCAGGCTCTGCCACCCAATCTAATTCAAACATTGGCGCGGCAACACCCCAGACAGCATCCGAATTAGCTCCATTAACATGTATGGCGCTAAAGGTATCAGGCTCGGGAATAATATCGTAGCTATGCTGTCCCGCTACACGGGGCCCGACAGGCTTCCATTGAGTTTTTTCGGGTGGGCCAAAAACCTTGGGATTGTGGAGACGCGCGTCATCACCCAATGTTTTAAACAAAACAACTCCAGCAATTACGATCAGTAACAGACTAATTATTTTCCGACTGTTCATTTTCAAAGCGCCTCTTTTCATGTTCACTACTTTACAAAACGTTATGCTGACAATTAGATAAATGATGCTTTTAAAATTCTACTGAGTTCGAGTATAGTACTAGCGCCACACGAAAGGGAATCATATTCGGACATGCGTTTAATAGTTATATCATGCGAGTAAAAGATGAATAAAAGTAAACTTCAACGTGATGTTTTTACGCAGCTATTATCCCTACTAGGTAAGGCGGGCATTACTCCAGAGCAGCTACTTAACCAGTCCCGTATTAATGGCATGCCAACCTCTGAAAACAAAATATTTTCAGGAATTGAAGCCGTTTTTTTATTATCTACTGCGGCTGAACTTACCAATGACCCCTATTTGGGGCTCCGCCTGGGTCAACAGGTTGGTATTGCCAGCTATAGTACTTTTGGTTTTGCCTTAATGAGCTGTGCGAATTTGAGAGAGTCCATTGATCTCTTGTTGCGCTATGGCAAAGTATTTTTTAAACCACATTGGGAATCAGAGAATCATAATGGCGGGCTATTGTTATGGCATAATCTGACTCAAGGAACCCTGGCGCAACAGAGGCTTATCGCGGAACTTTCTTTCTCGCAGCTAAGCACTATTGGAAGCTCGCTTTATCGCAGCCGATTAGAAGGCGCAGAGCTGCAATTTCTATATCCCGAGCCCACTGATATTGCTAACTATCAGTCATTCTTTGATACAAAAGTAGTCTTTGGTGCGGAACGTAATCAATTATTTCTACCTGAACATATTCTCGATACTCCGGTTAAAACGGCCAATGTATCGGATCATGTGTTGTTTCATCAGCAGTGTGAGGGAATGTTACGCAGCCTCACTACTGGCGAGAAGGTAACAACCGAGGTGAGACGCTTACTGCTCCAGTCCGCCGGTGACTTTCTTGATATTTCTGAGATTGCAGATCACTTGAATATGAGTGAACGCACCCTCAGACGCAAGTTGAATACTGAATCGGTCAGTTTTAGGGCCCTGTTCGATGAGGTTAGAGACTTACTGGCTACAGAGTATTTAACCAAAACTAATTTAACCGTTGCCGACATAGCGCACTTACTCAGCTACTCTGAAACCGTAAACTTCCGCCGAGCATTTGTACGCTGGAATGGCATGACACCGAGTGAGTATCGCCAACAATAGGCAAATCAAGTAAAAGCGTGACGCTTGTCGAAGCCAGTTTCATTAGACGCTGTAACTACCAATGCTTAAACCGATCTGAGATGTTCATACGACATCCAACAAGTCTGCTGCACACAAAAACACTTTAGATTAGCCAGTGGGGTTCGATACTGAAGCCCTAATCGTCCTTAGCTTTAGCGAGCCAAACAACATGGTTAACAGATAATCTCTTGGCCCGCGCATTCTTTGTTTAAATACGATAATTTCAATAATATGAGAAACCACTAGAAAGACACCGACCCCCTGAAACATATAAGGGAATGGCACTTGGGATGGCTCTATGACTGAAGCCACAATTAGCAGCCAAACAATAGATACAGTGGCCTTACCAATCATTAAGCGCTGACTTAACTTCAACTTAAATACTCCAGACAATAATATTACTGCGTTTTTCACGTACCCGACTTGCTGCGCCGCCGCTAAGAATTTCTCAGCTCAAAACAATAGCAAGATCAGAAGAAAATACTGTAATCATATTCGGTCATTTTTCAGCCTTCTATGCAAGACGCAGTCATCATCAGCCCTTTTATAAACCCTAACCTATTTTGATATAGCAGGCTTTTTGTGTCCGGCCAAAAACGGTGAGAAGGCTGAAAATGATTCCCCAAAATGTTATGCCTTGAAGTATCTTAAAGTAATGTACAGCATCTTGAAGTGACGACTGTTTCCAAGGACTTACCCAATAATGATGTTTAGGTGACTATGAAAACCAGGCTCAGCCCCAAGCGACCTTTTCTGCTTGTGCCTGCTGTCAGCAAATTAGATCAGCCACTGAGAGTTTTATAAAATTTCTTTAATCAGCTAAACTTAACGAGCTTTAAAATATGAATTTTACCACCGACTCCCGTTTTGATTTTTCTCGCAAGCAAGTTGACGCCATCAACAGCGAACATTACACATCAGTGCTGGATCTGTTTGAACGGGCCTGCTCTGAATTTGCCGAAAAAATAGCCTTTAGTTGCTTGGGACAAGACATCAGTTTTCGGCAAATAGATGAGATGTCGGGGAAGTTCGCGGCCTTTCTGCGCGGCGATGCAGGTTTACAACATGGTGATCGGGTAGCCATTCAACTGCCCAACCTAATTCAGTACCCGGTAGCGGCCTGGGGCATTCTGCGTGCTGGTTTGGTGTTGGTGAACACCAACCCGCTTTATACAGAAAGGGAATTGCGACACCAATTTCAAGATAGCGGCGCCAAGGCAGTGGTAATGCTCAGTGATTTTGTCGCAGCGGCGGAACAGGTTATTCCTGATACTGATATCAAGCTGGTAATCACCACCAATGCGCTCGACATGATGGAGCCACAACCGGGTCCTACACATAATCTGGATCAATCGGTTGTATTGCTTACCCTACCAGCGGCGATTTCTCTCGGTCAAGGCAAGGGCTCAGGCTCGGGTTTATCGGGGGCTCGGCCCACAGTAAATGATTTGGCCGTACTTCAATACACTGGCGGTACAACGGGCGTTGCCAAGGGCGCAATGCTTAGCCATGGCAATATTATTTCGGCGATAGCCCAGGGTCGCAATCACCTTGCAGAAGCTCAGGGCGAAAGTGAAACCCGCCTGCTGATAGCACCACTACCGATCTATCATATCTTCGGATTTACCCTGTACCTTTGTGGAAACTTCGCGTCTGGCGGCCGCTCGGTATTAATTCCGAACCCGCGAGATCTCTATGGCCTACTCGATGTCATGAGATCAGTTCCCTTCACTGAATTTGCCGCTGTTAACACTATGCTGGTGGGTCTGATGGCAAACCAAAAATTTGATGACGTGGACTGGTCAAACCTAAAGTGGACTATTGCTGGCGGCGCTGCACTGGTGCCCGATGTCGCCCGAGAGTGGGAACGTCGAACGGATTCCAAACTCATTGAGGGCTACGGCCTTTCTGAAACCACGGCCAACCTTAGTCTGAATGTGCCGTCATCTCGCCGAATCGGTAGTGTTGGTCAAGCTATGGGCTTTCAGGAAATAAAGTTAATGGACAGCTCTGGCAAGATGGTGGCAGATGGCAACGAGGGTGAACTCTGGGTGCGCGGACCCAATGTCATGATGGGTTACTGGAAACGCCGAGAGGCCACTGAGGAGGCTATAGACCCTGAAGGGTTTTTCAAAACGGGCGACGTCGCCGTAAAACTCGATAACGGCTTCTATAAAGTAGTAGATCGCATCAAAGACATGATTCTGGTGTCCGGTTTCAATGTGTATCCCAATGAAATTGAGAACGTCTTATACAGTCATCCCGATGTGCTTGAATGCGCTGTCGTAGGCGTTGTTGACGATCACTCAGGCGAAGCGGTAAAAGCCTTTGTGGTAGTCAGAAATAGCGGTTTAACGGCCACTGCACTGAGAGAATTTTGCCGCCAAGATCTAACGGCTTACAAGGTTCCCAAAAACATCGAGTTTCGCGATGGGTTGCCTAAATCCAATGTGGGTAAAATTTTACGGCGCGAATTGCGCTAAGCTAATGTGTGAAATTATCCCAGGGGAAATAACATGAAAAGAGTGAAATGCTACGGTTTTGTCGGTTTTATCGCACTGACAATAGCGGGTTGTTCACCTGGCCCTACTCCGCCAAGAACTGACCTCGACGATCAACCCGCACGAATGGCCAGTGCGTTCTTTGGGTTAGATAATGCTATACAGGCGTTGAGATATAAGGGCGCCGACGGGATGCCAGTAACGTTCTCGAAACGAGTGGCTGATCCCGATTCCCTTGAGCCTGAGATGTTTACTGTGATCAGTCGCTCAGGAAAACGGGTACACCCTTTACGGGTCACCACTCGCCCAGCCGACGAGACAAGTAAGCGACATAGTGTTTTGCTTATTGGTGAGTTTGGCAATGAGCCCGATGATCCTCCGGTAAAAGTAAAGGTGACCGGCCAATTGATTCTTGCTGGAGGAGATAATGCTCAGGGTCTGTCAGTGGACGTGACGCCGCTGAACGACGGACCTTCACTGGTGCTAGCCTATGCGGTTAGCCCCGAAGATATACCAGACGATGATGTTCCACCAGAGACCAAACAAGTTATTGTTGCCATATGGAACGGCGGTGTAACACCAATGGAAGGTGTTAGCGCCGAAAACCATCGCCTGGGATATTCTTTTGAAACCGAAAATGGGTCTACCGTACAACCTATTGGTGTTGGCGATATAGGCGGTGATAACTACGAGTATCTTTATCTCGACACAGAGGAAACTGCGCTGCGCGTAAATATCAAAAGTGGACTACTGATGGATCCTCGTGGCGATGTTAACCCAGCCACAAGTGTTGAGATTGCCGCTCCAAATGGTTCATATGGAAAATAAGGCCTTTATTTTTAAGATAAACTTCGACCTTCTCCGTGTATGGTGACACCCTCTAGCCATAGAGTTCGATTTTATTTTGCATCATCTTTTTCCTTATCCCTATATTATTTGCATATTGTTGTGGCGGCTTAGTCTGACGACAGCATGGCCTCAACACCCGTGCCCTTAAGCAGGGTGTCAACGTTAGCTTGGTCTACATCACTGAGAGTCCGATAGCGCTCATTGGTCCAACGCAGACATTTGGCCTGGTAAGGGAAGGTCTGCTGAGTCCAGATTACGCCATCTATCTCAGCAGTCCAGGTCTTGTCGCCGATCCGAACGGCACGGGCGTTGGCCAGTTGCGCGGGAGCATACATACGACCGATCTCTTTCATTAGGCTGCGCAAACTCTCAGGCTGCTGCGCTAGACTAAGCCAATCTTGCGCTGTGGGTTCAAGCCCACTCTGGTCACACATAAGATTCACCCAGGCAACTGTGCGGGGAGAAACTTCATGGGTAATCGCCCTGGGCGTGGGATCAAACCCGACCAACTGACTCAACTGGCCGTAAAGGCCGAAGTCTCCCGCTCCGGGGCGATTTCCCAGCATAAATTTCTGATTCGCTAAGTGGCTTTCCATGGCCGTAAGAAAACGCCGATAGCTCGCGTCGATTACCTCTGCCGTAGCCTCATTGGAACCCACCACATAAAGGCGGCTGACCTGACGGCCCATAACCCAGTGCTTAAATTCTGTATGGCTCTCCTTTGGCATACTAGGGTTCATACTCAGTGGCAATAGGGTGCCGGCATTGTCCGCATCTGCCGCTTGATGCCACCGATAATGGAACATGTATTTAGTACACCACTCGTCGGCAAAGTCTTCGATCAGGTAGTCGATAAACGCCAATGCCGGGTCAGTAGGCAGTACCGAGCGACCGTTATAGCTATTTTCTAGACGGCGGATAATTGGGGTGGAATCACAAACAGCCTTGGTATTCCCATCTTCTTGGAAAAAGAACGTTGGCTCAAATATTGGTTTAGGCTTTTCTACGCCCATGGCATCACAAATCTCTGACGGTATGCCCCAGTTCACAGCATAGGGCACGCGTCGATAACGCATTAACGCCACCATTTTTTGCGTGTAGGGTGATCCCGTTCCACCGACTAACTGAATCGGTTCGCGATATGCCATTGGCTTCTCCTCGTTTATTGAGCTTGCTGTTGTGCTTGCTGTTTCGCTATGGCTCGGCCACAAAGCCAAAAGTGCAGAGAACCCCAAAGACCCAACAGGGTAAAGTAGGCCAGCGCAACAGCCAATGCCTGCTCACCATAGCTTGGACTAAGGACATCGCTGAGCACACCCACCAGTAGTGGGCCTAGACCCAGACCAATAAGGTTCAGAAATAACATCTTAATCGCCGCCGTCACAGCGCGCACATGCACGGGTGATAAGGTTTGCACCATAGCCAAAGTTGGGCCAAGGAAAAAATTAGCGCAGAAACCGGGAACAATAAACAGCAGCATTGCCGTGGTCAGATTGTCAGCCAAAAGGCCCAGCACAAAAAATGGCATAGAGAAAAACGGCACAATGGCAATCATCCATAGACCGTATTGGAAGCCTCGAATGGAAAGTCGATCAAACCACTTGCCGGCGACCAACGCGCCGATGGCTCCCAAGATACCAAACACGCCGGCAATCAACATACCGGTCTCAGATTGGCTGAGATCGTGGCTTCTCATAAAGAACGTCGGCAACCATTGGGTCAGGCCATAA
>DMOB01000246.1:0-2921 GCA_003452475.1 Acidimicrobiaceae bacterium
TAACGCTTTGATTTCGTAGTTGGCCGAAGTAGTCATTGCATCAATAACATCTCGCGTCTGAAGCGCAATAGATTGAAGCGTAGCTAGCGCTATGTCTGCTCGGCCAGTTCCGCTTGTAAGCCCTAGTAACATTCCACGAGCCGTGGGATCCCACCACGGACTGCCAAGTCCTGCGAATGCTGGAACAAAAAAAACTTCAGTGTTGGAGTCTGCAGATTCAGCTAACGATGAAATGTCTGATGCTTGTTTTATAATTTGCAACCCATCTCGCAACCATTGTATCGCAGCTCCAGTGGCAAAAATTGCTCCCTCTAATGCGAAAACAGGACCATCGCCTAGGTCCCAAGCAATGGTATTCAATAGACCATCAATGGGTTTCGGACAAACTTCGCCTACGTTCATTAGTACGAAAGAGCCGGTGCCGTAAGTGTTTTTGGTCATTCCGGGTTCAAGGCATGCCTGGCCAAAGAGTGCTGACTGCTGATCGCCGGCGACACCGCTTATTGGAATTCCCGGGCCGAATGCGGTCGAATTTGCTGTCACCCCGAGACGGCCCGAGGAAGGAAGGACATCGGGTAACGTGCTCTGAGGTATTTTGAACAGTTGACAAAGTTGTTCAGACCAGCAGTTTTGAGATATGTCGAACAACATTGTTCGTGAAGCGTTGCTTGGATCGGTGGCATGTACTGACCCGCCGGTTAGCTGCCATATGAGCCAAGAGTCGATAGTGCCAAAAGCTAAGTCTGCTGATAGTGGAACACCTCCGGATTCGAGGAACCATTCAAACTTAGTCGCGCTAAAGTAAGGGTCGAGGACAAGACCTGTTGCATTCCTCACTAGACCCAGATGGCCTTGTTGTTCTAACTGGCTGCAACGTTTCGTCGTTCTCCTGTCTTGCCAAACAATCGCCGGGGCCAAAGGTAAACCACTAGATCTGTTCCAGACCACAGCTGTTTCACGCTGGTTCGCTATACCGATACATGCGATTGGTTCACTTAGAGTCTTAGCTAGCTCTCTTATAGTGTCCTGAACAGCAACCCATATTTCTGTTGGATCATGTTCCACCCACCCAGGAAATGGATAATGCTGGGTGAACTCTTTGTAGGCAAGCCCGACTTGAACACCATTTTCATCTAGAGCAAACGTTCGAACTCCGGTTGTGCCGGCGTCAATAGAAATGATTACAGCCATGTCTGCACCTTACCGCTCCCTCTACTTTTCTCGAAGCGTTCTAGTCCTGAGAATTCCCCTAGGCCTCTGATGGCTGTATGTTCGAGAATGTGCGAATCGTTGTAGCAGGTGCGGGTGAAGTGGGTTCCTATGTCGCCGAGCGTTTAAGTCGAGAAGGTAACGAGGTCATTGTTATCGATCTAAGTCGAGAACAGCTTGAACCCCTAGAGAAGCTCGACATAATGACTGTGACTGGAAATGCAACTAACCCAAAAACGTTGAGGGAAGCGGGCGTCGATAAGGCGGAAGTTTTGGTGGCTGTGACCGATAGCGACCAGGTGAATTTGTTGGTGTGTCTTCAGTCTCGTCAAGCGCGAGGCGAAGAATCGTTGTCGACTATCGCTCGGATTTCCGATAGAGAGCTTAGGGGCCCTGAAGGGCGACAATTAAGAGAGGTCATGGGCGTAGACTTGGTACTCGACCCTGATGAACAAACAGCCGGAGCAATTCATGAGTTGCTTGTTTATCAGGGAGCGTCGGACGTTTATGAAATGGCTGGCGGTGAAATACTTTTGGTTGGCGCCCGGTTGGGAGAAGATGCCCCGGTTGTCGGTCGGTCTATGCAAGAAATAGGTGCTGATTATGAGCCAGAATGGGACTTCATATTTGGAGAGATTATTCGTAACGGTGTAAGCGAGGTGGTTCGAGATGACACTCGGCTTCTAGAGCATGATCTGTTGCGTGTTGTTTGTCGTCGAAAAGGTCGTAGGGAACTGATGGAGATACTCGGTCTACACCGAGCGGAACTCCGAAAAGTGATGTTGCTCGGGGGAGGTCGCACGGCTGAACTTCTTGCTGTTCGCCTGATTGATCGAGGTGTAGAAGTAGTAATAGTTGAAAGGGACCAGGTCCGTACACAGGTGCTTTCTGAGAAACTTTTTGGAGCATTAGTTTTGCGAGGGGATATCACTGATACCGATTTTTTGCAGAGTGAAGATGTAGGGAACTTCGACGCCGTGGTTGCAGCAACGGGTGAAGACGATGCAAATGTTCTTGCATGTTTATATGCCAAATCTCAAGGCGCTGCGGAAACAATCGCCGTTGTGCACCGTTTGAGTCTTTTGAGTCTGCTCGAAGAGGTTGGAATTGATGCGGCGTTGTCACCTCGTACGGCAAGCGCTAATAGTGTTTTGCGATATGTGCGCGGGGACGTGGCGGCCGTTGCAACTTTCCTTGAAGGCGATGTGGAGGTCGTTGAGTTTGAGGTTGCCCCAGGAGCCCCAGCAGACGGGACCGCTGTTCGGGATCTCGGATTGCCGACTCAAGCCCTCTTAGCTGCGATAGTTCGTGATGGGAACGCCCATATAGCTCGTGGGCGTAGTGTGCTGAGAACGCGCGATCATGTCATCGTGTTCGCAAAACCAAATATGGTGGATGAGGTCAAGCGGGCTTTCGGGTGACGCCAAGGCCGTCTAGAGGGGGACCGAGCCTCGGACGATTGAAGATCCGAATAACAAGAGGTCTATATGTTGTCAAGTTGGCACTGAGAGGGTACTCGAACGGTCGGGTCGAATCAGTTGGGGCGGTAACTGCAGGGATAGTGGCTTTGTGCGTTTGGCTTATGTTCTTGGTATGTGCTTTGTTTGATAACGCCCGTGGAGGAGGCGTTTGGCTAGAGCTCTTAGCCGTGGGGGCTGCGGCTTTAGCTATCGGCTTATTTATTTTAAGATACGCGCGAGTTCCTAAGTATC
>DMOB01000128.1:0-2990 GCA_003452475.1 Acidimicrobiaceae bacterium
AGAGAAAAAACGGCATTCGATTTTATTGCCCAGGCGTACTCGGGTTTGATGCATATGACTGGGGAGCCGGAGGGCCCACCGATGCTTATCGGGGCGGGAATCGCCGATACAGCAACAGGGGTTCATGCATTCGCCGCATTGGGATACGCCTTGTACCGTCGCGACCGCACAGGTATTGGGTCGCACCTTGACATTGGCATGGTTGACTCGATGTACCACATGCAAGAGAGCGCAGTTTCGGGGCCATCCCTGTCAGAAGGAAATATTACGGCGATGAGAAGTGGGCGACATTATCAGCCGGCTAGTCCAGCAGGAATATTCAAAAGCCCCGAGAGCTGGATTGTTGTGTTCGCTCTGGAGAATCAGATCAAAAATTTATGGCAGGCGATGGGAAGAGTCGACTTAGGAAATGACCCGCGCTTCACTACGAACACAAACCGTTTAGCTAACCGAGATGATTTGACTTTACTTATAGAAGATTGGATGAGTCATTTTGATTCCGATCAAGACGTTCTTGATGTTCTGGAAGAGCATAGAGTTCCGTGTGGGCCGGTTCTTGAACCAGTTAAGTTAGCTGCGGCGCATCCTCATTTTTTGGAACGTGGAACGGTTCGAGAGGTAGACGACCCTGTTGCGGGAAAGATGCTAATACCAGGGTTTCCGATTCGATTTTCAGATGCCCCGCCCTTGCCAGACCTAACCGCGGCGGAAGTTGGAGAGCACAACAGCGAGGTGCTGAAGGAGATACTTGGCCATTCTTCTGAGGTGGTCCAAAACTTGGAGAGTAATGGGATTCTCTACCGGAGGCCTCCGAGAAAGTGAGTTGAGAACAGGTAAAAATCGGTTTGCTAAGCTAGCTTTTGTCTCATGACGAATATTTCTATGCCCAATGAAACCGTGCTGTTTGATAATGAAGACGGTATCGCCACGGTCACTCTCAACAGGCCTGAGTCATTGAACTCTATGAATGATGCGCTGATGCAAGATATTAGTAGCGCAATGAAGATAGTTGAAGAAGACGAAAGTGTCCGAGTGCTTGTTATAACTGGCGCAGGGCGAGGCTTCTGCTCGGGCGCAGATTTGAATGAAGCAGCGGTCATCGATGAGCGTTCGAATGGTGCCGAGGTGGACGGAGAAATCTCGATGGAGGAATTCTTCAACCCAGCTCTTGCATCCATTAAAAATTGTCCGGTGCCGACAATAGCTCGAGTCAATGGCGTGGCGGCGGGCGGAGGTTTGGGTATAGCCCTAGCTTGCGACCTAACTATTGCAGTCAAGTCAACTTTTTTTGTAGCCACATTTGGTCCAAGACTAGGAATCGTCCCAGATATGGGTTCTACGTGGAGCCTCCCGATGCGAGCTGGGCGAGCTCGCGCTATGGGCATGGCGATGCTGGGGGAACGAATTGATGCGACACAAGCAGAGGAGTGGGGCTTGATTTGGAGGGCTGTTGATGACGAGCAGTTAGATATCGAAGTTGCAAAAGCTACTGCTGTCTTGCGAAATTCGTCACCTATGGCGATGAAAAGAATTAGAACTTCCATTGACAATTCTTCGTTACATACCTTCGTTGAACAACTATCAATTGAGCTTGACCATCAGTCAGTTCTGATTCCGAAAAATATGGCCGAAGGTGCTCAAGCATTCTTAGAGAAGCGTGAACCAGTGTTCAATTCTGATAGGAGTTAATTTATGGGCCGTTCGGGTGCCCAACTGAGTCGAAATGGAGGCACACTATTGTCATGGCAGATATTTTAGATAGCGAAGCTTCGGTCGAGGCGGCAGTGGTCGCTGATGCATTAGAAAATTTTTTAAAGCTCAACGATCCCAAAGAAATGACTTATGAAGAGTTCAGAGGGGCTCAATTCGATCATGGGCTTGCGTGGGTTCAGTTTGACAAAGGCTCCGGTGGTTTAGGAGTTAGCCCAGTTTTTCAGAGACAGGTGGAAGCGAGTCTGCATGCTAATGGTGCAAAACCTATGCAGCCCGCCATGTTTTTTATGCATCTTGCAGGGCCTACAATCCATACGCACGGCGATGAAAGTAATAAAAAACGCTTTCTTCGACCAATGTTCACGGGTCAGGAACGATGGTGTCAGTTATTTAGTGAGCCGGGCGCTGGTAGCGACTTTGCCGGATTAGCTACACGAGCAATAGCAGACGGTGAAGAGTGGGTAGTTAACGGGCAAAAAGTTTGGAACACAATGGCTCACCTAGGGGACTGGGGCATGCTCGTTACTCGAACTAATCCTGAGGTACCGAAGCATCGTGGTTTGACTTACTTTGCTGTTGATATGCATAGCGAAGGAGTTGAAGTTCGACCGCTTCGCCAGATAACAGGTGAAGCGGAATTTAATGAGGTGTACCTGACCGATGCCCGAGTACCTGATTCAAACAGAATTGGTGATGTGGGAGACGGGTGGCGGGTCTCATTAACAACATTGATGAACGAGCGAAACGCAATCGGAGTTGGCAGCGGCGGCGCGCCGAAAACAGGTTCGGGCCCAGTGAGTCTCCTTACAAAGCTCTGGCGCGAAAAATCAGAAGAAGATCGTGATGCGGTCACTCTTGATACGATGATGAAACTTTATGTGCGGTCAGAAGCACAACGACTGACGAACATGAGAGCTGTGGCTAACAGTCGAAAAGGAAACCCTGGACCTGAAATGTCAATTGCGAAACTTGCTTTTGCGGAGCTCAACAAAGATGTTCTATCAACAGCAGTAGACATGATGGGAATGTCTGGCCAAACCGGTTTTGATTATACATTTAGGCGCCCCGAAGACCTTTCGGTAGATGGCTCAGAAAACGGTATACAACACGGATTCTTGCGTGTAAGAGCGAACTCTATAGAAGGCGGAACCTCCGAGATTATGAGAAACATTTTAGGTGAGCAAGTTCTTGGCCTTCCAGGAGAGCCTCGCGTTGACAAAGATGTTGCGTGGATCGAAGTACCGAGGAACTAAACAATCTGGTGATAACAAGACAGC
>DMOB01000012.1:0-3956 GCA_003452475.1 Acidimicrobiaceae bacterium
TTTTACGCACATCAGATGATGATTGCCACCCCTACTATCCGTGGCATCCTAAGACGTTGAAGGAATTCATGGCAGATAAGTCATCCACGATGACAGAACACGGGAAACACGCAACAGACACAGGTTCGCCTGAAGTGCAGGTTGCGCTGCTTTCTGACCGTATAAACCATTTAACCGGTCATTTGAAGATCCACGTAAAAGATCACCACAGTCGCCGTGGTTTGTTGAAGTTAGTCGGGCGTCGTCGGCGTTTACTTGACTATCTGATCAAAAATGACATAGAGCGTTATAGAGCCCTGATCGCGAAGCTCGGCCTGCGCCGTTAAAACTTGCCTCGACTATCCGATTCCTACTGCGCGAACGGCTATAGCTCAGCAAAAGTTGTCGCTATCTCGCAGTTGGTAGTCGTTGATGACTCGGAAAATTATTCGAGTAATCAACGTCTATCAACTGAATATAAATCATAGGCGGGAAGGCCCTGCCGAAGGAGAAGAAACAATGGCTAATGCCATTTCTGTATCGGGACCTATATCAGGAACCGACAAAGTCATATCATTTGAGACCGGCAAACTTGCTGGTCTGGCAAATGGAGCTGTTACGGCAAGGATCGGAGATACTCAGATCCTAGTTACCGCTACAGCATCAGCGAAACCGCGTGATGGTGCGGATTTCTTTCCACTTACTGTCGATATTGAAGAACGAATGTATGCGGCGGGTAGGATTCCAGGATCTTTTTTTCGTAGAGAAGGCCGTGCATCAGATGATGCGATTTTGGCTTGTCGGCTTATTGATAGGCCCTTGCGTCCAAATTTCCCTGATTCGTACCGCCATGACACTCATGTAGTAGGCACGATCCTCGGAGTCGATGGACAGAATCAGTACGATGTAATAGCGCTTAATGGTGCTTCCGCAGCTCTCTGGGTTAGTGGCATACCATTTGAGTCACCAGTAGCGGCAGTTCGGCTTGCTTATACCATCGATGGCACGTGGGTCCCATTCCCTACTTATGAAGAGGGCGAAGCTGGAACCTTCGAAATGGTTGTTGCAGGTCGTCAGTTAGATAACGGCGAGATCGCAATCATGATGGTGGAAGCCGGCGGAACGGAACGAGCTTTTGAGTTCTATGACCAAGGGGCTCCAAAAGTAACTGAAGAGGTTCTTTCGCAGGGCTTGGAAGCTTCCAAGCAGTGGATCGATGATGTCATTGAGCTTCAAAAATCATTGCGCGCTAAGTGTGGGGAAATAGATAAACTTGACTGGGTTTCGAGCGTTGACTACAGCGATGAGATAATTTCTAGAGTTCGTGAGATAGCAGTGCCTCGATTGACAGAAATTATGTCTATCGCCGATAAAGCGGAACGTGAAGCTGCGCAAAGCGCAGCAACGCTGGAAATCAGAGCTCAAATCGAAGCAGAATTTTCAGATCAGTCTGATGCGTCAAAACAAATTGGTGCAGCTGTTCGCTCAGTTACTAAGGAGATAGTGAGACGCCGGATTGTCAAAGATGGTTTCCGCATTGATGGGCGAGCTCGAGATGAAGTTCGTTCATTGTCAGCTGAGGTTGGTTACATCGGAGATACGGCCCATGGTTCAGGCTTGTTTCAACGAGGTGAGACTCAAGTTCTTAATGTGACCACGTTGGGAATGAGCCGCATGGAGCAGCTCATCGATACGTTGAATCCAAATGACCGCAAACGGTACATGCATCATTACAACTTCCCACCTTTCTCCACTGGCGAAGCTGGATTTATGCGTGGCCCAAAGCGAAGAGAAATCGGTCACGGCGCGCTTGCAGAAAGAGCGCTGGTACCTGTGATTCCGTCGAAGGAAAGTTTTCCTTATACTCTTCGGCTGGTTTCTGATGTTCTTTCTTCGAATGGATCAACATCGATGGGTTCAGTTTGCTCATCTTCCCTGTCGCTAATGGATGCGGGTGTGCCAATTCGTGCACATGTTTCAGGTATCGCAATGGGTCTTGTATACGCCGAAGGCGAGTATGTCACTTTGACGGATATTCTGGGTGCTGAAGACGCATTTGGAGATATGGACTTCAAGGTTGCTGGAACTGAAGATGCCATCACAGCACTTCAGTTAGACACCAAGATCGAAGGTATTCCTGCCGAAGTACTTACACAGGCGTTATCTCAAGCTCGTCAGGCTCGGTTGCAGATACTCGAAGTTATGAATTCTGCGATAGCTGAACCTCGAGAAGATGTAGGCGGAAACGCTCCTAAAATTGTTAGTTTCGAAATCCCTATCGACAAGATCGGCGAAGTTATTGGTCCTCGTGGAAAAGTAATCAACACGATTCAAGAGGAAACCGGTGCTGACATATCAGTAGATGATAATGGAATGGTTGGACTAGTTAGTATTGGTTCGAGCGACCGCTCTAAAGTCATAGAAGCTGAGCGACAGGTGCGTTTAGTAATTAATCCACCGACAGCAGACGTTGGGGCTGAATATGATGGCCGAGTCGTAAATATAACCAAATTCGGGGCGTTTGTTAACATCCTGCCGGGTACCGATGGCTTGCTGCACATTAGCAAAATCGGCGGTAACAAAAGGTTAGATAAAGTCGAAGAGGTTCTGAACGTAGGAGATATTGTTCGAGTTGCGGTAGACGATATCGATCCGAATGGAAAGCTTTCGCTTTCAATGATCTCAAACGATGCCACTGAAGCTAAAACTGAAGAATCAGCAGCCCCAAAAGCAGCAGATCCAGAAGTTGAAGCAAAAGTCGCTGAAGAACAGGCACCTGCGAAAGTATCACCTTCCAAAGATGCACCTTCTTCTGACGAAGCTCCAGCTAGGGAGCTAGTCTCCTTCGAAGAGCATTTCGAAAGCATCGCAAAAGCAGAATTCGGAGACCTTGGGCCTCGGCTTGATGATGATGGTCGTGGCCGTCGGCGTCGCAAGGGACGTAACTAAGAATGCGTTAAATTTAGATCATTTTATTTTAATTGACCGACAGTAGTAGCGCTCGTCCTCCAAACTGGGGACGGGCGTTTACTTTTCTTACGTCTCCTTCGGAAGGAAATGCACATGCGAGTTCTTGTATTTGGTGCTGCTGGCCGTATGGGCCAGGAAATCTGCTCAGCGGTTGAAGCAGATGATGGTTTGGAACTTCGTGGTGCGGTAGATCCAAATAGACATGATGAGGAGCAATCAGATAATTCAGTTGTGATCGCGAAAACTATTAGAGATATTGATCCCTCAACTATAGATGTTGCGATTGACTTCACTGTTGCCGAAGCAGCTAGAGAAAACGTTGCTTGGTGTGCCAATAATGGAGTTCATGCCGTCGTAGGCACATCGGGCCTCAGTAACGAGGATCATCAACTTTTCGCTACCCTGTTCTCGCAAAGTAATTGTTTGTTAGCGCCCAATTTTGCTATTGGTGCAGTTCTGATGATGCGTTTTGCTGAAATTTCTGCACCCTTTTTTCCGACCGCCGAAATCATTGAACTTCATCACGATAAGAAAATTGATGCGCCGTCCGGTACAGCTATGCAGACGCTTGAGCGGATGTCGTCAGCATCCGAGGAGTGGGGTGCGGATCCAACTCTTAATGAAATTGTCAGCGGCGCGCGTGGTGGTAAAGGGCCAGGAGGAATTAGCGTTCACTCGGTCAGGATGAGGGGTTTGGTAGCCCATCAAGAGGTGATCCTTGGAACTGAAGGCGAAACTTTAACAATCCGACATGACAGTTTGGACCGCTCTTCGTTCATGGGAGGAATTCTTCATGCCTGCAAAGTTATTAGAGAATTTCCCGGTGTGACTGTTGGACTCGATAGTTATCTGGGAATTTAGTCATGACTATTCGAGTAGCAGTAGTCGGAAGCCTAAATCATGACTTGACTGTTTTTGTTCCGCATAGACCGGGTAAAGATGAAACTCTTCATAGTCAGGATATGAAAGAGTTCAGGGGGGGAAAAGGATCTAACCAAGCAGTTGCT
>DMOB01000170.1:0-6426 GCA_003452475.1 Acidimicrobiaceae bacterium
TGCTATTGGCTTGATGTGGATTCGAGCATTATCTGAGACAGAGAACGATTTAATGGCAGCGCTCAAAAAAATAGAGTTTACTTTTTCTGCAGGGCCAGACCAGTTTATGACCATCGCAAAGCTTAGAGCGGCTCGAACTTGTTGGGCTAGAATCACTCAGGCCTGTGGGTTAAATGCAGATCAGATACCTATGCGAGTGCATATGATCACCGCCTCAACAATGATGAGTCAAAGAGACCCCTGGGTCAACATGCTAAGAACTACCACAGCATGTTTTGGAGCAGCACTTGGCGGTGCAGATGCAATAACCGTTCAACCATTTGATGCTGCTATAAGAGATCCAGAAGAATTGGGCTTTCGAATAGCACGCAACACTCAACTAATTCTGCAAGAAGAAACAAAAGCCGGACTAGTAACGGACCCTGCTGGCGGCAGTTGGTACATCGAAGACCTAACCAAAAATTTAAGCATCGCGTCCTGGAGAGAGTTCCAACTAATCGAAAAAAATGGTGGTCTCATCTCGGCTCTCGGTTCAGGGATTTTAGTAAACGCTTTCCAAACAACACGCCAGAAACGGATGACAGAAATCGCATCTCGCCGTGCACCTATTACGGGAGTAAGTGAGTTCCCGGATGTCAACGAGTCACCGATCGGCAAATGGGAGAAAAGACAGCTCGAAGATTTGGATACGGTACTCAACCCTACAACGCCCTACCAGACTGTTCGCTGGTCTGAACCGTTCGAAATCATTCGCGATGTCGCGGAAACGGCTGATCAGAAACCAGCTATTTTTTTGGCCAACCTCGGAGCCTTATCTAGTTATGGCGCTCGTTCCGCCTTTGCCAAAAACCTGTTCGAAGCTGGAGGCATCAGAGTAGATAACTATGGTGGTTTTTCTGACGCTTCTGAGACAGCCAAAGCCTTCCTCGCATCCGGTTGTCAAATCGCCTGCATCTGTTCGTCCGACTCGATTTATGCGCAGGAAGCGGAATCGACTGCCACGGCGCTGAAACAGTCTGGCGCCTCGTTAGTTTATTTGGCCGGCCATCAAGGCGACAAAGCTGATGACTTGAAAGCCGCTGGGGTAGATGATTTCATATTCATAGGCTGCGACGCCCTAAAGTTGCTATCGGCGACTCTTAGAATTTTCACGAACAAAGCGAGTAAATCATGAATAAAATCCCCGATTTTTCTCGAATGCCTCTGGAACTAGACCAAATACCCACATTTGATTCTGAAGTCGCCGGCAGCGACGGCACCCAAGAAGGAACAACCGATCTAGATAACTTTTCTCGAGAAACTCCAGAAGGAATAAGTATTAAATCACTCTACACATCTGAAGATTTAGGCGATAGCGGCGACAGGCATAGTTATCCAGGTTTCGCTCCTTATCTACGCGGACCATATCCCACTATGTACACGAACCAGCCATGGACTATCCGTCAGTATGCAGGTTTTTCTACTGCCGAAGATTCAAATGCTTTCTACCGACGCAACCTTGCTGCTGGACAAAAAGGCCTTTCCGTTGCCTTCGATCTCCCCACTCACCGTGGCTACGACTCAGACCACGAGCGCGTTACAGGAGATGTCGGTATGGCTGGTGTTGCTATTGACTCGATATACGACATGCGTACCTTGTTCGACGGGATACCTCTCGATCAGATGAGTGTCTCGATGACTATGAATGGGGCAGTTCTGCCCATCCTCGCTTTGTACGTCGTGGCGGCTGAAGAACAGGGTGTAGCTCCTGAGAAACTGGCTGGAACGATCCAAAATGATGTTCTGAAGGAATTCATGGTGCGAAACACCTACATCTATCCGCCTCAACCATCGATGCGCATTATCGGTGATATTTTTGACTTTACCAGTCGGTACATGCCTCGTTTCAATTCAATTTCAATTTCTGGTTACCATATGCAAGAAGCCGGAGCGACTGCCGACCTCGAACTGGGGTATACCCTTGCTGATGGCCTTGAGTATCTTCGCACCGGACAAGAAGCCGGGCTTGGTATAGACGACTTTGCGCCACGCTTGAGCTTTTTCTGGGCAACCGGAATGAATTTTTTTATGGAAGTTGCGAAGCTACGGGCTGCCAGGATCTTGTGGGCTCGATTAGTTAGTAACTTCAATCCCCAGAACGAGAAATCAATGTCGTTACGCACACATACTCAGACTTCTGGCTGGAGTTTGACAGCGCAAGACGTATACAACAATGTTGTTAGAACTTGTGTAGAAGCCATGGCAGCGACTCAAGGTCACACTCAAAGTCTTCATACCAACGCATTTGATGAAGCGTTGGCTCTGCCGACTGACTTTAGTGCTCGAATAGCACGAAACACACAATTGTTTTTACAACAAGAATCTGGAACTACAAGAACAATTGATCCTTGGGGTGGTAGCTACTTTATAGAAAGCCTTACCCAGGATTTAGCAAGCAAAGCATGGAGCCATATTCAAGAAGTTGAGAATATGGGCGGTATGGCTAAGGCCATAGAGGCTGGAATTCCCAAAATGCGCATTGAAGAAGCAGCTGCGAGAACGCAAGCGCGCATTGATTCAGGACAGCAGGTAGTGGTTGGCATAAACAAATATCAATTAGATGTAGAAGACAAAGTAGACGTATTAAGAATTGATAATGCTGAAGTTCGAACTGCTCAACTTGCGAAACTAGAAAGATTAAAGAACGAACGCACTCAATCGGAAGTGACAAGTGCTTTAGAAGCGCTGACCGAGGCAGCCAAAAATGAAACTGGGAACCTTCTTGATCTTGCAATTAATGCCGCTAGGGCAAAAGCAACTGTGGGTGAAATTAGCCTTGCGCTAGAAATAGCCTATGGCCGCCATACCGCTGAGATTAGATCGATTTCCGGGGTATACAGTACTGAGGTGGGTGAGCAAAGCGAAGGCATGAAAAAAGTCATGGATAAAGTTGATGCTTTTGCCTCTGAAGAAGGCCGTCGGCCACGAATACTTATAGCGAAAATGGGACAAGATGGACATGACCGAGGCCAAAAAGTTATCGCAACAGCCTTTGCTGACCTAGGCTTCGATGTAGACATTGGCCCGTTGTTTTCTACCCCAGAAGAAGCAGCCCGACAAGCAGTAGAAAATGATGTACACATTGTCGGTGCTTCGTCACTAGCGGCAGGTCACTTAACTTTGATTCCTGCTTTGCGCAATGCTCTTGCTGAACAAGGGAGAGGTGACATCATGATCGTCGTAGGCGGAGTGATTCCAGAGCAAGACTTCGAGGCGCTCAGAGAAGCAGGGGCATCAGCCATATTCCCACCAGGAACAGTTATCTCCGAGGCTGCTGGAGAACTATTGGTTCAGTTACAAACTCGGTAACCAAAAAGCTGCTAATTCGAACTGAAACATATCGTTAATAACGTTTTTTTTGATTATTGCTTATTTTTTTCTTTGCACGATTAGCTCGATAAGCAGAAGAGGGCGTTTTTTTAGTAGTTCCGCGTCCTAGCGTTTCATCGGCTGCTTTCAGTTTTACGTGATATCGCTTGTGCACCCAAAGTTTTTCATTTCCGATCAAAATGTGTGACCAGAACTGATTACCTACTTCAAATTTTGCTGTTCGAGGAAATCGATCAATCAGTTCTACGGGCTTGGCTGGTCGCCAACCCCTAGTGCGCAAAAGCAGAACATCATCGGGAGTAATAACGATTAAGCGGTAACGAGCCGTGGTAAGAACGGCAATGACGAGCGTGACTACTATGAATAGCGCTACGCCTTGAACCCATGAGCGGTCGTCGATGAATACAACTACAGCGAGTACTACTACAGCAAATGCGAGCATCGTAAAGGGGTGTAGCCCTCCTTGCGCCGGGAGCATCCACTTGACCTCTTCATCTGGCTCAAGGAACTCGTCGACAGGGTGCACACGATTAGAACCTCGCTGTAACAGACGACTTGTTATTCCCATTCGTTATAACCCTAGACCTCTCTATGCCTTTAATTTAGTCTAGAAGCACGGTTGGTAATTAATTAGCTTGAGACTAGTACTTGAGTTTTCTCAAAATGCAATCACACCAATAAGGGCTACGACAATTGCGCTGTACAGTCTAAGATGTGGCTTCTGTTCCTTCTATTTCCCAGCTAGCTGAAGGAATACAGTCGTCTGATCGTGCCTCTATAGGTCGTGCGATCACGCTAGTTGAAAGTTACCGGCCAGATCACCGCGCCCTTTCACAGGAACTGCTAACTCAGCTTTTGCCTTTCGCCGGAAACGCTCACAGAGTCGGGATCACGGGTGTGCCTGGAGTCGGGAAAAGTACCTTCATAGAGAACCTCGGTACAAAGCTGGTCGAAGATGACCACAAAGTAGCTGTCTTGGCAGTTGACCCGTCATCGAGCCGGACTGGCGGCTCAATTCTCGGAGATAAAACGCGGATGGCTACCTTGGTAAATCATCCTGCAGCTTTCATACGCCCATCTCCAACTTCTGGTGAGCTTGGAGGTGTAAATCGTATGACTCAAAAAACTATGTTGATATGCGAAGCAGCCGGATTTGATGTGATACTGGTTGAAACTGTTGGTGTTGGGCAGTCAGAAACTGTGGTAGCCGACATGGTTGACTTTTTCTTAGTCTTGATGCTTCACGGAGCTGGCGATGAACTCCAGGGCATCAAAAAAGGGATACTCGAGCTGGCAGACATGGTGGCTATCAATAAGGCTGACGGAGAGAATGCTCAGAAGGCTGCTGTAGCTGCTAAAGAGTACGAAATGGCCCTACACCTAATGACACCCACTTCTGATCTCTGGACGGCTCCTGTCGTCACGTGTGCCGGCCTAACCGGCGAAGGCATCTCGGAGCTTTGGGCCAAAATCATGAGCCATAAAAATATTTTTTCCGAAGCCGGGGCGACAACAGTTAAAAGAGAAGAGCAGCGAGTTAGGTGGATGTGGGCAATGCTCGACGACCGACTCGTAGATGCTCTAAGGAGTCATGAACGAGTGCGAGAGCTTCTTCCTATCTTGGAGGCACAAGTACGCACAGAGCAAACCACTCCTGTAGCAGCAGTCGATCATTTAATAAGTACATTCTTAGAGAACTAAGCGCTTAGCTGAAAACTGCACCTAGAAGGATTCATCAAATGCGACGCTTCCTTCAACACCTACTTGGTAAGCAGAAACTGGTCTTTCGAAGAAATTAGTAAGCTCTTGGACATCTTGAAGTTCCATGAAATCAAAAGGATTCTTTGAGCCATATCTAATTGGCATTCCGAGCATTTTTAACCGTTGATCTGCCACGAATTCTAAATAGGTTCTGGTGTCTTTAGCCGACATGCCTGCAACACCACCAGACAGAACGTCCACTGCAAACTGAGCCTCTACATCGATAGCTTCTTCAAGCATTTCCACTACGCGCTCAGTTAAATCTTGGTCAAACAATTCTGGCTCTTCGTTACGAATTGTCTCTACTACGGCAAATGCAAAGTTCATATGACATGACTCATCACGAAAAACCCAATTAGTCCCTGCTGCTAGACCGTTCAGGTAACCTTTGCTTCTCAAAAAATACACATACGCAAAAGCCGCAAAGAAAAAAAGACCTTCTATGCACGCAGCGAAACATATTAAGTTGAGTAGAAATTTTTTCCGATCTTCTAAAGTACGGAGCTCATCAAGTTCGGAAATACTTCCCATCCATTTAAAACAAAATTCTGCTTTACGGCGTATCGATGGAATATTTTCGACCGCAGTGAAAGCCTCAGCGCGTTCATCTACATCGGGTATATAGCTGTCAAGGAGCGTCAGGTAGAATTGCACGTGTAATGCTTCTTCGTAGAGCTGGCGGCTCAAGTACATCCGAGCTTCTGGACTATTGATGTGCTGATAGAGGTTGAGTACTAAGTTATTGGAAACGATCGAATCTCCAGTAGCGAAAAAAGCAACTAGCCGATTAATTAAATGGCGTTCCGCTGGGAGTAGCTTCCGGTCCAAATCCACTATGTCGTCAGAGAAATCAATCTCTTCTACCGTCCATGTATTCTTGATCGCGTCACGGTACATGTCGTAAAAAACCGGATACTGCATTGGTCTAAGAGTGAGGTTAAAACCGGGATCTAAAATGTTTTGACTTTGGGTTCCAGCGGCAGGAACCCTTTTATCAAGTTGGTCGTTGGGATATTCCGTATAAAAATCATTTTGCTCAGCAAATGCCATTTAATATCTATTTCCTAGCGGTCTTAAGTTGGTTGTTAGTCATAGCTAGTTGAACTAGTCGCATGCTTCACACGATTCTGGGTTCTCCAGAGAGCAAGCTAACGCTTCCTCATCAGTAAAATTCTGTGGCGGGTCAATCACTGTATTATCAGTTCCCTCATCAGAATTAGTTTGATTTATGCGAGTTGCTGGCCGCGACCGAAGGTAATAGGTGGTCTTCAGACCGACCTTCCAAGCGTGCATGTA
>DMOB01000223.1:0-5104 GCA_003452475.1 Acidimicrobiaceae bacterium
AGACAGTTCACAATGCTTGTAAACATCGCGGGGTGACTATTGGAGATATGGTCGATGTTTTCGGTGAGTCGGGAGGATACGACGAATATATAGAGGTGTATGGCCGGGTTGGGGAAAGAAGTCGGAACGGTCGAGGGGACGTTATGCAATCACGAGTCGGTGGTATTCCCCATTATTACTGTGACTATCAAGTTTAAATAATAGGCAAGTTTCGAGATTTACGCTGAAGGTCCTCGAAAGTTACAGATTCTCGGTGCATGATGTGCCCAGAGATACCGTGCTGTACATCTAATAATGACTGGTCTGATTAGTGTTCTTAAAGTCGCTCACCATCAAGGGTTTTAAGTCCTTCGCTGATACTACAGTGTTAGATTTTGAGCCTGGTGTGACCGTCGTAGTTGGGCCAAATGGTAGCGGTAAGTCAAACGTTGTCGATGCAATAGCTTGGGTATTGGGAGCTCAAGGACCCAGTACAGTTCGTTCAGGCAAAATGGAAGATGTTGTATTTGCGGGTACTTCTGAAAGGAAGGCTTTGGGGCGAGCTGAGGTTAGTTTAGTTATTGATAATTCGGTGGGCCTTTTGCCGGTCGAATTTACCGAACTAACTATAACTCGCATTCTTTATCGTGCTGGCGACTCCGAGTACTCGATGAATGGTGTCCCATGCCGGCTACTGGATATTCAGGAACTTCTAAGTGATGCGGGAGTAGGTAGGCAACAGCACATAATTGTGGCGCAGGGTCAAATTGATCAGGTTCTAAATGCCCGTCCGGAAGACAGACGGACAATTATTGAAGAAGCCGCTGGAATCTTGAAATACCGCCGGAGGAAAGAGCGGTCAGAGAGACGCTTGTCATCAACTGAGGCCAACCTAACGCGATTGCAAGATTTGCAGCGTGAAGTAAGGAGGCAGCTTCGACCGCTAGAAAAGCAAGCTGATGCGGCTAAGAGACATGGTGATGTGGTTTCAGAGCTTCATTCGTTGCGGTTGCATCTTGCAGGTCGAGAAATAGCGTCATTACGAATAGCACAAACGAATTCTGGTGCAGAACGAGAGCAATTATCTAACGAGGAGATTCATCTTCGGTCGCATCTGGCAGAGTTAGATGAGCGCATTTTGCAATCGGAATCAAAATTAATAGCTTCAGGTGACGGCGGAATGGATCTGCTGCCGCGTGCCGAATCTTTGAGAGAGAGATGTAAGGGATTATTAGCCCTAGTGAATGAACGAACAAGAGCGGTTGAGCGGGACAAGGGGGCTTTGTTAGCTGCTGATGTGCTAGCGACTCTTGAGGCCGAGCAAAGCCGAATACTAATCGAGCTCGAAAACGTAAGTGAGCGGGAAGCTCTTGTAGCTCCGAAGATCGAAGAAGTTAAGGAATCCGAGACATTACTAAAAGCGGACCGTGATGCTGCAGATTTAGAAGAAATGAGTGGAATACAGTTAGGCGCAAGTGATCGTGCAGGTGAAGTACGTGGAGAGCTTGTGGCGTTGCGGTCCACAGTCGGTAGGGAAGTGGCGGAAGAAAGCCGACTTAGGAATCGCCTCGAAAAGCTGTCAGAGCAAGTGCAAATCGCAACTAAGCGGTTCGATGAGTTACAAGTAAATATCCGAATCGCAACAGAGGCTGAACTTCCGCTGGTGGCGAGTTTGGATAGGGCTAATGAGAAGGAAAAAGTTGCGTCAAGGTATTTAGATGCAGCTGAAGTTGAGCTTCGAGAGGCAATAGAAGATCAACGGTCTTGGCAAGCTAGGACGGAAATTCTTGAGTTGTCCTTGAGCCAGGCACGCAACAGTTCCGGGTTAGATGAGTTAGAGGGAGCAAAAGGTGTTCAAGGTCTCTTGGCAGAACTTATTGAGATAGACCCTGGTTGGGAGTTGGCAGTAGAAGCTGGCTTAGGCGAAACTCTATCCTCAGTCGTGATTCAGGATCCTAAAAGCGCTCGCTCAGCATTAGAACTACTTAGAGAAAAGAGCACCCCGGGAGCTGTGATATCCGCCGTTCCAGGAGAAATAAAGCGAATGACCCAAATCGTTGGGGCACCGTTAAGACAGCATGTTCGTTCTTTGGATGGAAAGTTAAATGATCTTTTGGACCATTTGCTTCACTCGGTTGTTTGTGTGGAGCAAGGCTGGAAAGAAGCCGTTGATGGTTCATTGGAAAACCCTGGTCTCACATTCGTGACTCTTCAGGGCGATCGATGTGGGCCAGATGGGTGGCGTGTGGGTCAAGCTGGAAGTGCAGTGACTTTGGTCGCCTTTGAAGAAGCGACGCTAGCGTGCGCGAATGCCAATCATCTGCGCCAGTCGGCGGAATCAAAAAGCAAGGCTGCGCTTTTAGCATTTGAATCTTCAAAAAATGATTTGGTGAAATCTACGGCCGAACTTCAAGCGAATGATGATGTTTTGACAAAGGCCTCAGATTTGGTTGGAAGGACTCAGCAGGACGTCGCTTCATTGACTAATGATATTTCAGCCTTGCGAGTTCGGTTAGACGAGCTACAGCTAGTACTTCTTGTTGATGAGCCACGTCTGGCAGAGTTGGAAAATCTTCTGCCCGCACTTGAAGCGGCAGAAAGCGCCGAAAGAGATGCGATACTTGAAAATGGTAATCGCAGAGATGTTCTGGAGGGTCGAGCCCGAGAACTAGCTGCGATAAGAGCGCAGCTGACTGTCAACGCAAGTAATTTAATTGAGCAAAAAGAACGCTTAGAAAATCGAAGTTCTGAAATTACCGCCCAGCTGCTACAGCATGAGACCGAGTTAGTGCACGCTGCAGATCGAAGAACTCGTATAGAGCAAATTATTGTTTCTTTAGGCGTGCTTAGTGATCTGCTTCTTGGTCATACTGAAAGGCTTGAAGCAGAAGTTACCCGTCTGAGGGAAAAGCGGCAGAAACTTTCCCAGGAAGTGCGGCTTATCACCAGCGAACTTGAGACGTCGAGGCGAGAACGTTCAGATGTAGAGAAAAGATTGTTGGAGCTTAGAGAGTTAATAGGCCGTGTCGATGTTGCGGACGCAGAACGTCGTCTCAAACTCGAGAATGTTGTTCAGTTAGTTCGAAGTGAGTTAGAAGTTGAGCCCGATGTAGCCATTTCTCATGAGCTACCTGCGCTACCGGAAGGCACTTCAGCTGCGGCGCGAGTGCGCGAGTTAGATGCTGATTTGCGGCGAATGGGACCTATCAATCCTTTAGCTCTTCAAGAATTTGAAGAGCTAAGCGAGCGGCATGATTTTGTAGCCGAGCAGTTAGAAGATGTGAAAAAAGGTCGAAGGGAGCTCAATAAGGTTATCTCCGCAATCGATGAAGAGATTGTGAGAGTGTTTGGTTCCGCTTTCGCCGATGTTTCAGAGAACTTCGAAGAATTGTTCTCGACTCTTTTTCCTGGAGGTCAAGGAAAACTTCGTCTGACCAATCCGAATGATCTTTTGGGCACAGGAATCGAGTTGGAAGCGAAGCCATCAGGAAAGAATGTGAGAAAACTTTCATTGCTATCAGGTGGGGAGAGGTCGCTGACTGCTTTAGCGTTTCTGTTCGCTATTTTCCGGAGCCGTCCATCTCCGTTCTATGTTATGGATGAAGTTGAAGCAGCTTTAGATGATGTAAACCTGCATCGTTTCTTGGGGTTGATTGCGGAATTCAGAAAAGAAGCACAGCTTGTAATTGTTTCACATCAGAAGCGGACAATGGAATCAGCCGACGTTTTATATGGGGTGTCGATGGCGCCAGGCGGTGCTTCGAAAGTCCTCAGCGAAAAAGTAGCGTAATGCTCTGGGCATCTTGAGAGGTAGTATCTCAAGATTGTGACTACAGGTATCTTTATAATTTTTTTAGTTGTTCTTGTTTTTATTTTTCTTGCGGCTTTACCGCGCATCAATAGTTGGTGGTCGAAGCGGAACCTAGTTCTGGATCAAGGGCTCTCTGAGTTGTCCGCTGAGTCCCCGTTACCTGAAGAAAAGACGATAACGATTCCGCTTGAGGAGTTGGCGGATAACGATTCTGAACTAGATGAGATAGCAGTTCCGCTTGAGGAGTTGGTGGATAACGATTCTGAACTAGATGAGGTAGCAGTTCCGCTTGAGGAGTTGGTAAATGAAGACCGGCAGGCAAGCGGAGATGTGGTTGAGCACGAGGTTGAAGATTCAGTAAGTAAAAAATCGTTTGGAAGTCGACTCGCCAAAGCGAAATCCGCGATGTCTGGATATGTGACTTCAATTCGTAACAGCGATGTTAATGAGTCGATTTGGGAACAGTTGGAAGAAGCTTTGATTCTTGCTGACGTTGGGATGGCTGCGACTTCAAGTGTTCTGGACCGGTTGAAAAAGACGGCAAAAGATCAGAAAATCACTAGGGGCCCGGGGCTACTTGAAGCTTTAAAAGTTCAAATGAAGAGTGACTTGGACGTCGATAGAACGCTTGAACTGGATTGTGAAGGTGTACCTGTTTGGCTTTTCGTGGGCGTTAATGGAGTGGGTAAAACTACCACTATTGGAAAGCTTGGCCAATCGCTAGCGGTTCAGGGCCACTCTGTAGTGATGGCTGCCGGAGACACTTTTCGCGCTGCTGCATCTGAGCAGCTCGAGACGTGGGCAGACCGGTGTGGGGCCCATTTTGTTCGAGGACAGGAAAGAGCTGACCCAAGCTCAGTTATATTTGATGCGATCATAAGCGCAGAGAAGCGCGATGCCGATGTTGTTTTGGCTGACACTGCTGGTCGCCTGCAAAATAAAATTAATTTGATGGAAGAATTAGCGAAAGTTAGACGCGTGGCTGATCGAAACCCTGGCTCCGTGGCCGAAGTTTTGTTAGTAATCGATGCCACTACAGGACAAAATGGTTTAACTCAGGCTCGCGAATTTGCCCTAGCCGTGGATGTCACTGGTGTGGTCCTCACGAAACTTGATGGTTCAGCAAAAGGTGGAATTGTTTTTGCTATCGAAAAAGAAATGGGGCTTCCCGTCAAGCTTGTGGGATTAGGCGAAGGCATTGATGATTTAGTCCCATTTGAATCTGAAGAATTTGTTGAGACTTTATTTAGCAACTAGTCAGGTTCGAATAGGTTCGAGCTGTGAAACTAAACGATACCTCTGAGCGACCTATAG
>DMOB01000313.1:0-8636 GCA_003452475.1 Acidimicrobiaceae bacterium
GTTCAGGAAAGAAAAATTTCCTCGTAAGCGCGAACAATGGATAGCGATCTGGTGGATTTCGCTTTCGATAACTACGGTCTCAAGCTTGTTTTTGGTGATCGGAGTTTCGTACTTGTCGGCTGGTGTTTCCGCCATGCTTGTTTCGACGATGCCATTGTTCACCGCCCTTATTGCGATAGCACTTCTTAAGGAACGCCCAGGGGCATTAGGAATCTCTGGAGTCGGAATCGGACTGGTTGGCGCCGTGGTGTTGGCGGTCCCAGCGTTGGGAACAGGTAACACAACTTTAGGTGTTTGTATCATTCTAATTTCATCTATCTCTTGGGCATTGGGAGCAGTTCTAAACAAAAAACAACTGGCCGCTTTAGAAATAAGTCCAACAATGTTGGTTGCGATGCAGATCTTAATGTCGTGTATCTGTCTCCACCTTGTGGTTGCTTTCTTCGGAGGGTGGGAGGGAACAACATGGGGATGGGGTCTTTATTGGCCACTCTTATACGCAGGGATACCATCTCTCGCAGTTAGTTTTGTTTTGTTTGCAACGGTGTTAAGACGAGCTCCTGCTATCCAAGGCGCAGCCGTGGCATATCTAACGCCGCTATTTGGTGTCTTTTTTGGGTGGGTTATACGTGGAGAGCGGTTTGGGATTATCGAAGTGCTTGGAGGAGCACTAGTTATTTTTGGTGTTGTTGCTGTGTCTTGTGATAGTCGTAGAAGGTTATAAATCTCGATTTCGAAGCATTAAGTATTTTGTTGCTCTAGCCTCGTGTGAATGGCCGATAGTGAAGTAAAAGCAATGACTGCTGACATTGAGGTACCAAGTTTCGAAGTTGCTGCCTTTACGTCTCCAGTAAAACTAAGCGAAGCAAAAGTGGCGATAGTCACTTCAGCCTCGTTACACCATCCAGATGATGAGGGTTTTAGTCCCGGCGATGTTGGCTACAGAGTCCTTGAGTCAAACAACAGGGATTATGTGCTCGGCCACTGGAGTCCTAATTTTGATGCCATAGGCTATGCACTTGATATAAATACTGTTTTTCCGATCGACCGGCTCGATGAGTTAGCGGCTAGGGGAATTATCGGGAGTGTTTCTGACAAGCACTTGTCTTACGCTGGAAATCAATTTGAGTTATCAGCAATCCGAATGGACAGTGGCCCGGCAGGGGCAAAGTTCCTAAAAAAACAGGACGTCGACATAGTTCTCCTGACTCCAGTTTGACCGCTTTGCACGCGTACCGTGAGTACGCTCGCTCATATCTTTGAAGCAGCTGGAATGGCAACTATTGCCTTAGGATCAGTGAAAGATCAGATCGAGAATGCCGCTCCTCCACGTGGTTTGTGGTGTGATTTTCCCTTGGGGCGGCCGCTTGGAGTTCCTCAAAATGCTGAATTCCAACATCGGGTTTTAGCTGAAGCCTTTTCTCTTCTGGATGCGAAACAGACTGTCTTCAAAGAATACGATATTGCGATCAGGGATGAGGGCACTGAAGTTATGACTTGCGCGTTGCCTCCTCGTCATGATCCTAAAGCCCATCCGGCAGTCGATGAAGCAAATGGGCTTAGGCCAGCCTATGAACGAGCCTTAGCGAAATACGGGAATCGAATTGGAGCGGGTAGGACCATCCCGTCAGAACAAATTAGTGAAGCAATTGAGTCATTTATTCGTGTGGCTGAGGGTACTCCTTGGAAAGAGGCAGGCATCCCAGGCATTCCAGCCAGGGTCAGCCAAGATATCCGAGGTTATTATGAAACAGCAGCTTTGGCCCTTTCCGAGCATGCTCCAGAAGCATGGGCTGGCACTCGGTGGTTCTTAGACCATACTGAGGCTGGGAAAGTAGTCTTGTCCGCTAGACAAGCTATGGCTGATGCCGGTGAGAAGCAGCCAATATGGTTCTATATGGTGCCGGGTGATAGATAAGAAATGTTGGAGTCGGGTTCGCCGTTCAAGGGCTGGCGGATAGTTGGTGCCTCTTTTGTAGTTCTCTTCGTTGTTTACGGAATTCAGTTCAGTTTTGGAACATTTGTAGATGACATAACGCAAGACACGGGTTGGTCTGAAACAAGGCTGCAACTTATTATTGCGATTTACATATTTAGCTATAGCGCTTTATCAGCGGTTTCGGGTTGGTTGACAGATCGAGTTGGGCCGCGGAGAGTCGTGATATTTGGTTCTGTCGTGCTCACATCTGGATATCTGGTCTGGGCCAACGCTTCGAACTTGTCGATGGTTTTCGTGGGGCTCGGCCTTATAGCCCCAATCGGTATGTGCTGTTCTTGGGTGCCTTGCAACGCAACAGTAGTTCGATGGTTCGTGTCAAGGCGTGGCCTTGCTACTGCTGTAGCTACGGCAGGGGGAAGTACTGCAAACATTTTCGTACCTCCGATAGCCGCTGCCTTGGTGAATCAGTACGGCTGGAGGACAGCGATGACCGCTATGGCTCTAGTTGGCGGGTTAGCGATGTTAGGTAGCGCTCTAGTTCTTGAGCGAGACCCGGAGTCAGTGGGTCAGCTACCTGATGGAAACAAAATCAAAACCGTCAAACCGTTAAAAATGAACCAGCAGAGCGTCTTTATGGTTTATCTAGTGGGCGCTGAAGCATTAAATCTTGGAAACGAAACGAGAACTGAAAAAGAAACTAATGCCAGCGAAGCCTGGCGAAGTGCTAATTACTGGCGAATTTTTACGATGTATTTACTTACATTTACAGTAGTTTTTGTTCCATTCATTCATGGAGTGCAATTTGCTCAGAGTCTTGAATTTTCCCTGCAAACTGCATCAACTGTTATTTCTTCGATAGGTGTAGGGGGTCTAGTTGGCCGGATGACTATGGGCCCGTTATCTGACCGCATTGGTCGGCGTCATGCGGTGATATTTGCTTTTGCTTTCGAAGCTTTTGCTTTCGTTGGGTTTGCGTTCAGCCAAGATCTGATTCTTCTTTATCCGTCGGCGTTCGTATTTGGATTCGCGTATGGAGGAAGCGTCACAATCTTCCCGCCGTTGGTAGCAGATTTGTTTGGTAGGGCACACGCTGGGTCTATCGTGGGTCGAATATTTGCATCGGCTGGGTCGGCGGCTGCGTTAGGTCCCTATGCAGCTCAACTGCTTGTTAACCGACTTGGTAATTATCGATGGGCGTTTTTTGTAGGTGCAATAGCGAACCTTCTCGCAATGTTGATAGCAACAAGACTCCCACAATCCTTAAATAAAAAAGCTTAATTTATTTTCCTCGAGCTTTTTCAGGAGTTACAACAATCCATGTCGCTAAACCAAGAACGTAAGGGTGTCCAGTTGGGCTAAATAGGCCAATGTCAGTAAAAATTTTGCGCCTATCGCGAGAGCGTGTCCGAGCTACTAATCGCAGATTACCTGCTGTACGTGCCGGAGGCTTTTCTAAAATGGTGGCATCGAAACTTCCAAGAAGAGCTGATTCTTCTTGGGTTAAATGACCCTCTCGATGAAATCCAATTGCAGCAGTGCAATCGAGCGAAGCGATCGCAGGTAAAAGGGCTAATCTGTTGTCATCTGTCCACCTTTCGCCGGGATCCCAAGACAACCAAGAAATTTCATCTGTCACAGGTCGAGGTCTTAAGCGGAGACCGAACTCAGCCTCGGGGCCGCACACGAAACACCCGGCAAAATCAGAGGAACTTGGGTTGAGCTGCTCAACGTGATTTTCAAAGCGATCCAGTTTCTCCTTAGTCAAGGCTGCGTTGCTAGCTAAAAGCGCGATGGTTTCGTTCGGCATGACAGCTGTGCTTGTGTCTGTTGACGCCCAACCGGTAAAGGCAAGCCCATCGGAATCTCCGATGTTGATACTGGCTGTGTCAGGTTCAGTGATTTGGCTTGTGAAAGTCATGGGGCTCGCAAGAGGAATCGGCCTTAGTAAGCGGGAACTAATTCTTCGGATTGGTTTACCTAAAATTTTTTCACCGAGACAGGCAATCAAACCGGTTGCAATCCCGCCATTTCCGCTCGCCGGCGGCCCTCTAAACCTTTGCGGTAGCTGAATTATTTGAGTCTTATAGTCTATTGCGGAGTCAGGCCCCGGTCGACAAGTTAGGCAGCTGTGAGTCACACGACTAAGGTAGTACGCAGCATCAGGGCCGCGCTTAGTACTAAGCTTTGATTTACAAACTGGGAGGAAATATGGCGCTCGCTGATTTTACACTTGAGGATCGGTTTGTACGCGATGAGGGAGACGTTGCGATGTCTGGCGTACAGGCGTTGCTACGCGTTTTACTAGACCAGCTGCGGGCCGACAAAAGAGATGGTCTGGACAACGCTGCTCTAGTGTCTGGCTACCGAGGCTCTCCTCTCGGAGGCGTGGACACTCTTATGCTTGGTAATAGCGAAGAGCTCGAAGCTAACAACATCAGTTTTATGCCTGGCTTAAATGAAGACCTTGGTGCCACCGCAGTGTGGGGTTCACAGCTTGCCAATCGAAATTTCGAAGGTAAGTACGATGGTGTTTTAGGCATGTGGTATGGAAAAGCTCCTGGAGTTGATCGCTCTGGTGACGCTATCCGCCACGCAAACGTATGTGGAGTAGATCCCAAAGGAGGAGTGCTGTTAGTTGCCGGCGATGATCCGGCTTCAAAATCTTCAACGCTTGCTTCTGAGTCTGAGTTTGCATTGCTCCACTTCCAAACGCCTATTCTCTACCCAGGTAGTGTCCAAGAGGTTTGCGATTTTGGGCGAATAGGTTTTGAACTCTCCCGATATAGCGGATTATGGTCGGCCTTAAAAATTGTCACTAATGTTGCAGATGGCTACTCGACTATTAAGGTAGGTCCGGGACGCGTAACAGTACAACGCCCAGACTTTGAGTGGAATGGAATCCCTTGGGCTCATACTCAGCAAGATGCGCTAGTTGGTCCGAACGCAGTGAGACAAGAGTTAGAGATACATGAAGGCCGTCTAGTAGCTGCTGAAGCGTTCATCCGTTTGAACAGGCTAAACAAAGCTACTGTTCCTACATCTGACGCAAAGATTGGGATAGTGGCGGCTGGTAAAACATACTATGACCTGCGCGAAGCGCTAGACCGAATGGGCCTAACCGAAGCGGAACTAAATCGTCGCGGAATTAGAATATTTAAACCTGCTGTTGTTTGGCCATTAGAGCCAACAACTATAAAAGAATTCGCCCGAGGCCTAGACACGATTGTTGTTGTTGAAGAAAAACGCGCTTTTCTTGAGATGTTTATTAGAGAAATTTTATACGCAACACCAAATGCTCCTGCTATCTATGGAAAAAAAGACCAGAACAATGATTTTTGGTTTCCTGGCCATGGCGAGATGGACGCAGATGTTGTAGCTCGTAAAATCCGCCCGTTTTTAGCTGATGCGTTTGGCGAGGACGCTGTTGGTCCTGCAGTTAAAGAACGGATAACCATTCCTGTAACGCTAGGTACGCCAGATACGAAAAAACAGGCGAATAGAACACCTAATTTTTGCTCTGGCTGCCCACATAATCGGTCCACATGGGTGCCGGATGGTTCTGAAGCTGGCGGAGGTATTGGTTGTCATGGAATGGCGACAATGACTCCGACTCGGAATGTAAAGGGTACGACACAAATGGGTGGCGAGGGAATCCAGTGGGTTGGTGCTTCGCCGTTTGTGACGATGGAACACCGTTTCCAAAATATTGGCGATGGGACCTTCCACCATTCAGGGTCGTTAGCAGTGCGACAAGCAGTGGCGGCTGAAACAAATATCACATTTAAGATTTTGTACAATGCGGCTGTCGCAATGACTGGTGGTCAAGAAGTTGATGGTGGCATGGCTGTGCCTGAGCTAACTCGGTCACTTGATGCCGAGGGCGTTGCTAAAATTATGGTGCTAACACATGACCTTGACAAGTATGGATCTAACCCAGTCTTTGCTGATGGAACCGAGGTATGGCACAGAGACCGTTTAGAAGAAGCTCAACTAATCTTACGAGACGTCCCAGGGTGCACAGTACTTATATACGATCAGCCTTGTGCCGCAGAACTCCGTCGAGATCGTAAACGCGGCAAAGTTGCCGAACCGGCGATGCGCGTCTTCATCAATGAAGCTGTGTGCGAAGGTTGTGGGGATTGCGGGGAGAAATCAAGTTGTCTTTCTGTTCAGCCAATCGAAACAGAATTTGGTCGGAAAACAGCGATTCATCAGTCTTCATGTAACAAGGATTACACTTGCTTAGATGGGGACTGCCCAGCGTTTATAGAAGTAATCCCAGCAGGTAAGACACCGAAAAAATCAACAGTCGAAGTTATCAGCGTTGATAATAACCTTCCAGAACCTGATCGGATCGAAGAAGGAAACGTTTTGATGATGGGGATAGGAGGCACTGGCGTTGTCACAATAAATCAATTGCTCGCAACGGCTGCTCTTTTAGATGGCAAAGAATCTCATGGGTTGGACCAAACCGGCTTGGCTCAAAAAGGTGGACCAGTAGTATCAAACCTCAAAATCAGGTGGGCTGACGCTGAAGGAGATGTCGAAGAAGCTAATAAAATAGGTTCAGGTGAAGCAGACGCTTACATCGTTTTTGACTTGTTAACTGGAACAAGTTCTGCGAACCTTGAAAAGGCAATGCCCGGGAAGACAATCGCACTAGTTTCTTCTAGCAAAGTTCCTACCGGAGCGATGGTGCGAGATACCAGCGCTAAGTATCCCGAATGGTCCACGCTTCAAGCAACAATTGATAGTGCGACTATTCCCGAAAAAAATATCTATTTTGATGCTGGCCGTTTATCGGATGCTTTATTTAGGTCACATATGCCGGCAAACATTATTGTGCTCGGAGCGGCGTATCAAAGTGGAGTTATTCCGATAAGCGCAAGTGCTATTGAAAAAGCTATAGAGCTAAATGGTGTGTCTATAGATAACAATACCCAGGCTTTCAGAATTGGTAGAAAAATAGTACTCGATGCTACTTTCCTTGATTCGCTGAATCTTGAAGATTTAGAAGCTAAGCGAATGCAGAACAAGAGCTCTGCCACAGCTGAAAAAATGATTAAAGAGGTGCAGGACCCTTCAGAAGAGCTTCAACGGCTGCTATCGATCAGAACTCCTGAACTTATTGATTACCAGAACGTTGGCTACGCGCAGACTTATATCGACTTTGTAAGCAAGGTGCGAAAAAAGGAAATGTTAATAGGCTCGGATACCCGGATGTCAGAAACTGTTGCCCGGTATTTGTTCAAACTCATGGCATACAAAGATGAATATGAAGTTGCGAGACTCCATCGTTCTGGGGACTTCCATCAAGCGATCAAAGATCAGTTCGGCGATAAGACTAAAGTGACTTACAAACTTCACCCGCCATCCATGAAGAGATTGGGTTTAGATAAAAAAATTGGGTTAGGTAAGTCAGGGGACATAGCATTTTCAGTGTTAACGAAAATGAAATTCCTAAGAGGCAAAGGAATTGATCCCTTTGGTAACACTAGACACCGAAAGCTTGAGAGGGCTCTAATCCCTGAATACATGGGAACCATTGATTCCTGCCTTCAGCATTTGTCGTCAGAGAACTATGAGAACGCCGTAGAGGTAGCAGCGCTTCCGGACATGATCCGTGGTTACGAAGAAATAAAAGAAGCGAATGTGGAGCGCTATCGAGAAGCAGTGCGGAATCTTCTGTAGAAAAAATGGTCTTTGAACCGCTTGGGTCTGGTTAACTCTGTTTAATTGGGTCCAAGCGGAATTCCTTTGTCGGATAACCGTGTGCTTGAGGTTGGGAAACGCCAAACTAGAATTATGGATCTAGAAGGTTTAGATATAGCGAGCTCGGTGCTTGATTTAGTAGGTGACACTCCTCTGGTTCGTTTATCGCGCCTAGATGAGGGTCTTCCTTGTCCTGTAGTAGCCAAAATGGAAACTACTAATCCTGGGGGGAGCTCGAAAGACCGTCCAGCTGTTGCGATGATCGATGCAGCCGAATCGGCCGGACTCTTGAAACCCGGTGGAACAATTATTGAGCCAACATCAGGTAACACGGGTGTGGGTTTAGCAATCGTTGCAGCTCAACGAGGTTATAAGTGCACATTTGTGGTGACTGATAAATTGAGCCCCGAAAAAATTACTCTCTTGGAGGCCTACGGAGCTGAGGTTGTAGTTTGCCCAGTGGCAGTTGCTCCTGATGACCCGCGTTCATACTATTCGACTGCTGAAAGACTCGTAAAAGAAACGCCGAATGCTTACAGGCCTAATCAATACGAAAATTTGTTTAACCCAAAGGCTCATTATGAAACCACTGGTCCAGAAATTTGGAAGCAGACAAAAGGTAAAATTACTCACTTCGTAGCTGGAGCCGGAACAGGTGGAACAATTAGTGGCGTTGGTGCTTACCTGAAGGAACAGAACCCGAATATTAAGGTTATTGCTGCGGACCCAAGTAACTCAGTTTATTCAGGGGGAAGTGGTCGTCCTTACCTTGTCGAAGGAGTCGGAGAAGACTTTTGGCCCGGTACATATGATCCTAAGGTGGTCGATGAAACCATTCCCGTAACTGATGCAGAGTCATTTGAAATGGCTCGCCGAGTTACTCAACAAGAGGGTTTATTAATTGGTGGGTCTGGAGGCACGGCTGTGTTTGCGGCTTTGCTAGTGGCAAAAAATTTATCTTCAGATGATCTCATGATTGTTCTAA
>DMOB01000240.1:0-3391 GCA_003452475.1 Acidimicrobiaceae bacterium
GCGCCAGCTGCTCTTCGGTCAATTAAGCCTGAACCCCTGCTGCAACGCCAACTAGTAGCAGCGACGCGAATGATGGGTACAAAGAATCCTGCTGCCTCAGCGTTAATTGATCTCATCAAGTCAAGAACGAAGAGCTAGCCCACCTCAACGTTACCAGAACGAGCAAAATGAACTTCTAGAGCGCCGATTATCATCGGCCAAAGCTGTCTAGGCAGGTCGTGTCCCATATCACTCAATAGCAATAACGAAGATCCCGGAATCAGCTCTGCGGTACGAAAGCCACTAGATGGACCAATCAGACGATCATCGCGTCCATGGATTACTAACGTAGGAATCCTTAGGCGCTCTAGCTCAGCTTCACGACTTCCTGATGCAACAGCTGCCGCGAGTTGTCGAACCACGCCATCTGGATAGTTGGATCTGTCGTATGTGGCTGCCGCAACTTCCTTAGCTCTCTTTAGATCAAAATATTTTTTACTTGACCAGACTTCGTATGCGGCAGCGTGCTCAATGTAATCAGATCGTGATGAAGGAGATGGAGTCAAAAGTAACGTAAACGCTTCATCATCGATCTCAAAATTATCCGGATTGCCAGTCGTAGACATCATCGAAGTAAGCGATAGCAAACGGTTAGGCCTTTCAATTGCCATAGTTTGAGCAATCATTCCCCCTAATGAAGCTCCCACAACATGAGCTTTCTCAATTCCCAACGCGTCAAGAAGTCCGAAGGCATCATTAGCCATATCTGAAAGGGTGTACGGAACCTCTGGTAAGTCACCTCCTACAAAAAATGCATTGAGAAGAGCTTCTAAATCAACTTCGCTTCCTTCACATTTGGATGAGAGTCCAGAGTCTCGATTATCAAATCGAATCACATACTTTCCAGAAGCTGCAATTTGTTCGCAGAAACTGGCATCCCAGTGAATAAGTTGAGCTCCCAGCCCCATCACTAATAGGACAGACGGGTCCGTTGGCACTCCAAATGTTTCGTATTCAATATCAATTTCGTCGGCTGAAAGTATTTTCATCTTAGTTTTTAGACCTAACCGGCGTGAACTCGCACTGGAGGTGTTTCACACCATGAATAAAAGAAGACTGTAAAGTATCTGGTTCACCGACTGACCGAATATCCGGTAGCCGCTTGAACAGTTCACGGAATATAACACTTATTTCTCGTCGCGCTAAATGAGCACCCAAACAAAAGTGAGGCCCCGGGCCTCCGTAGCCATATTGAGGGTTGGGGTTCCGGAGAATATTAAACGCGTTTGGGTTCTCGAATACTGATGGATCACGATTAGCCGCCAGATAGAACATCGCTAATTTATCACCTTCCTTCAGCTTTGTTTTACTTAGAACGGTGTCTTGTGTCACAGTCCTTCGCATATAAGTTACTGGACTTGCGAGGCGAACTATCTCTTCGACTGCAGGACCAGCCAAGGCCTCAAAATCAGCAATCCAAAGGTCACGCTGGGAAGGGTTATCGGTCAAATATTTGAGCCCCCAGCTGATTGCATTTCTAGTCGTTTCGTTTCCTGCCACTACCAGCAGCACAAAAAAACTTGCTAAATCGGCTGACGTCAGTTGATCGTCTTCGAGGTTTGCATTAACTAAAATGCTTGTCAAATCTTGACCGTCTCCACCACGCTTAAGCTCTGCGACATCGCCCATCAGAGCAGCCAAATCGGCTCCAGCGTCCAATAGTGCCGTAATAAAATCAACGTCTTGCGGAGCGAATTCTGGGTCTTGGATTCCAAGGATTACGTTTGAGTTTTCAAATACTCTCGAAAACTCAGAGTCTGGGATTCCCATCAAGTCGCAGACAATTTTGAGGGGAACGGCAGCAGCGACTTCTGTAACGAAATCACAGGAGCCAAGATGGCTCATACCATCCACAATATTACGAGCTACATCCTGCACAGACTCTTCCAGCAGGCTTAAAACCCGGGGAGTAAAACCCTTAGACACAATTCGTCGAAGACGAGCGTGCCTCGGGTCATCCATGGCAATCATCGAACTAAAGAATTCCGTAAATTCCGGCGGAGTGTCTGTAATCGTAATACCCGAACTAGAACTAAAAATTTCTGGGTTTCGAGAAATTGTTCCTATGTCAGCGTGCCTTACAACGCTCCAGTATCCAGGGCCGGCTTGCAAGAACTCATTTTCCGGCAATGGCTCTTCAAACCAGTCCAAAGGTGCCTCTGCATGGAGCCTGCTAATTTCTGCATCTATAGTTTCGGCGCCTTGAAGCCATACCTGCGAGTCCATAAGATTTACGTGACTTACGTTCCACTCACCCATCTTTCAAGCCTATCGTCATTAAGTCTGCCAACATAGACACTGTGACACTTCAAGATCCTCAACCTCTCCCACCTCGTCAAATCGTAGACACCTACACAGAGCAGATGTACTACCAAAAAAACTTTGAAGCACTAGAAGATCTAGTCGCTGACTCGATGGTTAGGCACGAACAAAACGGAGAGAGAGTTGTTCTGACCCGTGAACAAGTACGAGAACGAATAGAAGATTTTCACGATCAGTTTCGATCAATACACTTCACTAGTCGCAAGGTTGTTGAAGACCATGATTCGGTGGCAGCGGCTTACGAGGCTGATCTAGTTGATCATGAGGGCCAAATTCATACAATTTGTGGAATCGAAATTTTCACAGTCGTTAATGGTCGCATATATGAGGTGTGGAACTCCCCGGCTGGCGACGGTTCGTGGGGGTAATGCTATGACCGATAAAACAACGGCCAACTACGTCATCCATGGAGCAGGCGGGATTGGCTGCGTAGTCGCGGCGCGCTTGGCCCAAGCCGGTCAACGTGTTTCGTTAATAGCTCGCGGGGACCATCTCTTAGCTCTGCAACAGAAAGGTCTTCAGGTCCATGGAGACACTAGCGGTAAATGGAAACTTCCTGCCGCAGCTCATGCCAACGATCTAAATATCGATGAGCACACAATAATTTTATTGACGATGAAGACTGATGACACTTTCAAAGCCGTAGAACAGCACCAAGAAATTTACAGAGATTTGCCTATTATCTGTTTCCAGAACGGTGTAACCAACGAAGCTTGGCTTACAAAGCGAAACTTTCTCACTTATGGCTGCACAGTAATGGTCGGCGCCGGCATTACTGAACCCGGCGTCGTCAGACATTCAGGCGGAAAAATGCTGGAAATAGGTTCCTGGCCTTCAGGAGTAGATAATTTATGTCTAAGAATTACAAAAGATTTACAGCTATCTGGCATGGAAGCCAATGTTGACGAAAACATAGAAAATGGAAAATGGGGAAAGCTTGTTCGTAATCTTTCCAACGCCTATCTTGCGCTAACTGATCTCTCCGTTCAAGAAGCAAGTTGTCTACAAGAAGATCGTTTTTTTATCGCTG
>DMOB01000196.1:0-3629 GCA_003452475.1 Acidimicrobiaceae bacterium
GCGACTGTTCAGAGACACAGGAAGGCAGAAGACACTCTTGGGAAAATCGCAGAGGTTCTTAATGCGACCACTGAAGAAGTATTTGATGTCTTAGAAAAAAGACTTCTCGAAAATAAAGATTTACGAAACCAAATAAAAATATTCCAACAGAAAGAAGCAGGATCTCGATCAGTTGAGTTAGCTGCATTGGCAATTAATGGAATTGTGGTGACGAGAGTAGATTCAATGTCTAGAGACAGTCTGCGTGACCTTGCTTCTGCCATTCAGAAAGAAAATGGTATCAAGGCTGTTGTTCTAGCCGGAGCACCAGATGAAGGAGGCGTCGCTCTAGTCGCGTCGGTAAGTGTAGAGAGTGGACTACTAGCCGGAGATTTGCTCGACCAGGCGGCTAAGGCCGTGCAAGGGGGATTTGGTCGCAAAGGAGAACCGTCGATAATTTTAGCTGGTGGTAAAAATATTGCCGGAATCGATGAGGCTTTACAACATGCTCGCCTGGCCGCAGGGCTGCCGCAAGATTAGTTGGCAACGATGAGAGCAGGTGGTGTTGATCTAGGGTCGAAACGAATAGGTATAGCTATTTCAGATAGCGACGGAATCGTGGCCACGCCATATGAGGTGGTGAAACGATCTGGGGATCGCGAACAAGATCATCGTAGGATTCAGAGTATTATTTTAGAAGTGGAAGCAGAGATATTAGTCGTCGGGTTGCCGTTATCTCTTAATGGCGAGGAAGGAAGAGCAGCCCAAGGTGCGCGACATGAGGCTGACGAAATCAAAAAAGACCTCGATATTCCGGTAGTGATGCATGACGAGCGATACACGACGGTGGAGGCGGAAAGATCTCTCAAAGAGCAAGATCTGAACGCTGTCCAGCGACGGAAAATAATTGACAAAGTAGCTGCTACTGTTTTGCTGCAGGCGTGGTTAGATGGGCAGTAAGAGAAAGACAAAAAACATTGTTCCTTACCTCTATCACGAACCGCTATGACGGCCTCGAAAACTAGCTCGAGCGATCTGACATCAAAATCTTCCGGCAAGGAAGGAGTTGATTATGAAACTATTTTTATTAGAAAAAATCGAGGAACTCTGCTCTCATTAGTTCTTCTACTCATGGTGCTAATGGCTAGTCTTTTCTTTTTGAATAGGACCATAAATTGGGCGAAAGAGTTGATTGATCCACCAGGTGATCGGGGTGCAGCAATCAATCTGACTCTCCCGCCAGGCGCAACTACGTCGGGCATCTCCGAAACATTGGCTGATCTCGAGATCATTCCCAGCGCAAGCGCCTACGAGTGGTACATCCGACTAAAAGGTGGTCCTGAATTTCAAGCTGGCTCATACACATTCCACAGTAACTCTTCGATATCTCAAGCCTTGGAAGTTTTGAGTGCTGGTCCTAACACTCCGGAACAGGCGGAGCAGCTTCGACTAACAATCCCAGAAGGGTTCACAGTTTCGCGAATAATAGATTTAATAAACAACACTCCTGGTTTGGCTTTTAGCGGGTTCGATTTCGAAAACGAATTACGCGTTGGGTATAACAGCTCAGGCGTTTTATCAGACCAAGCGATGGTCGCTGAAGGAGTCATCGAGCCATATGAGGGACTGCTGTTTCCAGATACTTATTTCCTAACTGAAGAATCTTCTGCAGAAGATCTGGTTGTGCAAATGATCTCCCGTTTTGATCAAGTACTTTTGGAACTCGGCTATTCGGAAGCTACCGAGAGCGTGGGTCTAAGCGCTTACGAGGTTCTCACTATCGCAAGTTTGATTGAGCGAGAAGCTCGAATCCCAGAAGAACGCGGAAAGGTTTCGCGCGTGATCCACAACCGTGTCGCTTCAAATTGGTTTCTTGGAATTGACGCCACAATCGTATATGTGACTGGTAATAACAATTTGTCCGCTGCTGACCTCAGAGTGGATTCTCCGTACAACTCTCGACTTGTTCGTGGTCTGCCTCCAGGGCCCATAAGCTCACCCGGAAGAGCTGCTTTAGAAGCTGCTATTGAGCCTGCTCCCGGGCCGTGGCTGTATTATGTACTTGTTTCAGAAGATGGTCGTCATTCCTTCTCAACCAATAATCAAGATTTTCAGCGAGACAAAGCAAAATGTGTAGAGAGAAACCTTTGCGGATGAACGAATTTGCGTTACCCACAGCTAAAACGAAGTTACTGGCAGTGATAGGAGACCCCGTTCGTCATTCATTAAGCCCAGTGATGTTTAACTCTGCATTCCGGGCTTTGGGCATGGACTGGCTCTATGTTGCCTTGCCAGTAAAGCTAGGTTCGAGTAGAGCTGCGATCGACGGAATCCGTGCCCTCGACATTGTGGGGCTATCAGTAACGACTCCTCACAAGGAAATGGTTGCGGCGGTAGTTGACCAACTCTCTCCCGTTGCTAGGAAATTAGGAGCTGTTAACTGCGTGCGCAGGAGCGGCGAAGTGCTAATCGGAGAGAATACGGACGGCAAGGGATTCGTTGAATCGGTTCGCTCCGGGCTGGGTGTTGAACCTGAGAGAAGTAACGTGGTGGTGGTTGGCGCTGGAGGTGCTGCCCGTGCGGTGACTTTAGCGCTGGCTGAAGCTGGGGCGACCATCGCTGTGGTTAACAGAACCAAAGACAAAGCAGAAAAAATAGTTGGCCAGATGGCCATGGAAAATGTTTCTACAACTGGATTCGAATCGATCAGCGACGCTGACCTAGTAGTACAAGCGACTTCATTGGGTATGCGTAATGACGACCCATTACCGTTCGACCCAAATCTAATCGGAAAAGGTCAAACGTTGGTTGATCTGATATACCACCCCGAGCGCACACCAATTGCAGCAGCCGCCGCAGCGCATGGTGCTCAGATTGCCAACGGAGTTGGAATGTTGCTACATCAAGCTGGAGAACAATTTCGTATTTGGACGGGAGAAGAGCCTCCCCTTAACGTTATGGCGGCTGCTGTCGGTCTTAAGTTCGCTCAGAATACAGGCGAGTAGGTCTTTGGAATTGAAGCTTGGAAGCTGAAGCCGGGTAAGACACTAAAAATCTGTACGATGTGTGTGTGAGCGTGACGCAGTGATAGAGGTCGAGGTCCCGTTGGGTGATCGTTCCTACTCGGTTTTAGTAGGCCCCGGAGCGGTTAATCAGCTGAGTTCGCTGATACCTGAAGATGCTGAAAGAGCATTCGTAATTACTCAGGCAGGAGTAGGTGTCACCGTTGACCCGAGGATTCCATACCAAGTAGCGCATATTCCAGATGGGGAAGAAGCCAAAATTCTTACAACAGTGGGGAATTTGTGTTCATCGTTTGCAAAGTTTGGGATAACTCGTCGAGATATTATTATTGGGGTCGGAGGCGGTGTCGTAACCGACGTCGCCGGATTCGCTGCGTCGGTGTATCACCGAGGAGTGAGAGTAATTCACGTTGCTACGACTCTTTTAGCTCAAATTGATGCCGCTATCGGTGGCAAAACGGGAGTTAACCTTCCCGAAGGAAAAAATTTAGTAGGAACGTTTTGGCAACCATCTGGAGTCATCTGCGACACTTCCGTCCTAGATAATCTCCCGGAACGTGAGATGGTGGCAGCAATGGGTGAACTAGCAAAATACCACTTTTTGGGTGGCAGTCAGCTAGATAAATT
>DMOB01000089.1:0-3533 GCA_003452475.1 Acidimicrobiaceae bacterium
TGTTTTCATGGGAATGGGAGAACCGCTAGCAAACTTCGAGTCAGTTTGGAATGCTGTTACTCGCATCAATTCAGACATGGGGATCGGGGCAAGGCACATAACTATGTCCACCGTTGGTGTGGTGCCTGGTATTAAACGGTTGGCTAACGAAGACTTACCCATAAACCTCGCGGTGTCTCTTCACTCTGCAAACGACCAAACGCGTAACAAGATCGCCCCCATAAATAAGACTTACCCTCTGAGAGAACTTGCAGATGCTCTCCAATTTTATATGCGCCAAAAAACGAGGCGAATTAGCTTTGAATGGGCCATGATCGAAGGAATAAACGACTCGGACACTGACGCCAAACAGCTAGCTTCCTATTCACTTCCGCTGCGGGCGCACGTGAATCTCATACCATTGAATAGCACTCCTGGTTACCAAACTAAGGGAACTGATCCGAAAAGAATTCTTGAATTTAGAGACCTTCTAGACTCCTTAGGGGTAAATGCGACAGTGCGAAATACAAGAGGTAGCGATATTGATGCTGCCTGCGGACAATTGCGAGCCGAACAGCAAGTAGTGCTCAAAACTCGTCGATCGGCTAAATCAAGTTAATTAGCAGTTCCTAACGCACAGGTAGACATATCTCATGACATGCGATTATGAATTGAAAAAATTACCAGACTTAAAACCTAGAGCCTTACGAGAGTTCGTGTGTCCACGTGGATTGCAATAGCGTATCCTAGAACCCGAGGTCGATATTGGGGTCGCCACAAAAGATAGGGCAGCCGATCAGGAGATGTCCTCGTTACCAGGTAGGCACTTCATCATTGATTATTAACCGGACAGGAATGTTGGCGCGATTATGGAGTTGCTGGGTCGCACTGGGTAGCCACAACATCCACCAATAGTAACTATTGTCATAATAGTATTGTTCCAACGCGCAGAGGCTTATAAGAAAGCAGGTCAGAATCATGGAAATAGCTGATGACACAAGCATCGACGTTTTAGAGGCAATTAAACAACGTAAGTCGATCAGAGCTTTTAAGCCAGACCCTGTTCCCAAAGAAAAGCTCCTGGAGCTCTTGGAGATTGCACAGCGCGCACCTAGTGGTACCAACACTCAACCTTGGCACGTCTACCTGTGCGCTGGCGAAGTAAAAGCTGCAATCACTAAAGACGTGTTAGCAATGGCCGAGAGCGGTCAAGGTGCTAGCTATGAGGACTTCGACTACTACCCATCTGTTTGGAATGACATCCACAACAGCCGGCGACGAGCTGTGGGCTGGTCTCTCTATAACTTAGTTGGCATCGAAAAAGGCGACCGAGAGGGAAGCGCTCAGCAAGCTATGCGCAATTTTCTTTTCTTTGATGCACCCGTGGGGGTATTCGTAACAATTGACTCGTATCTAGGGCGAGGGAACTGGGCTGATGTCGGCATGTACATACAAACTCTCATGCTTGCAGCTAAAGGGCTAGGACTTGACACCTGTCCCCAAGCAGCGTGGGTCCCATATCAGGAACCTGTTATCCGTCATCTTGGGATTCCCGACAACGAGTCGTTGGTGAGCGGCATGAGTCTTGGTTGGGCAGACCCTACGAAGATCGAAAATACCCTGATAAGCGAACGGGAAAAGGTCTCAGAGGTAGCTCGCTTCGAAGGTTTCTAAGGCTGCCCATATTCCGGCAGCTGCGTTCCCTGGCATTTTCACTTTGATAGCCCAACGACTTCGACGCGAGAGCAGAACCAGCCACGATGAAGTTGTGGTCGTTCTGCACGACATTTCAGAAACTTTGGAGTTCATAGACGACAATCTGATGCGTACGGGTGAGCGGCAACGAAAGCACCAGAACTGGCATAACCCTAAGAACTAGGGCTTTAAGCGATACGCACTTGTGAATAGTTCATTCAAAAGATTTTTACCAGTTACGCAACTAACGCTAGGAATTTCAAAAGACACAGGACTTGCGGGCGACCTAGCTAACATAGGTTACGGAGGCAAATTCTGTGAGTTCGCAAAATTTACGATGGCTAAACCCAACGCAACCCCAAACTCTCTACAGCGCAGTTATGCTTTCATACTTTCGCGCTGTGGGAATGGTTCTATTTGGCAGTGCCTACTACCGTCAACTTCCACTTGACTTGTTCGGTTCGGGAGTGGCAACGCTATTCGCACTTTTCCTTACTGGAACTTTTGTAGCTGGCGGCATCGGAATTACGAACGAACGGAAATGGGGATATATCTTCGCGTTGTTCTCCGCCTGCTATTCTGTCCTTGCTACGCTTTGGGTAGGCATAAACTTTAGCCTGGGCATGGGTTTCCTACTGCGCCTAATGTTCGACATCGTCTTGGTGGTTCTGCTCGTTCACCCTCATAGTCGATCCTACAAAAAAATTTGGTTCCGTTGAGTCATTAAGGTTTAGGTAGCACCAACCCACCCATAGACTTACGGTTATGACGACTCAGATAGACGGAATCGAAGACCTTAAGTCAAGAATCGGTAAACAATTGGGCTTTAGCGAATGGCACACAATCACTCCCGCCCAGGTCCAATTGTTTGCTGACGCGACTGGTGACCACCAGTGGATTCACCTTGATGAAGAAAGAGCAAAGGCCGGCCCTTTCGGAATGACCATTGCCCACGGCTACCTCACTTTATCTCTCGCCCCGATGCTCATGTCAGAAGCTTTTCTAATTGGCGGCGATGTTAAGATGGGCGTCAACTATGGAGCAAACAAACTCAGGTTCACAGCTCCAGTTCCAGTTGGTTCTCGAGTAAGAATGGGAGCGACGTTGCAAGCAGTAGAGGAATTTACTGGTGGAGCTCAATACATCGTAGAACTAATATTTGAAATAGAAGATTCGGAGAGGCCAGCCTGTGTAGCTGAATGCATTTACCGGGTCTACACATGAGAGTCGACTAGCACCATGGACAAGCTTCCCCAAGGGAAAGCCAAAGCAGCGCTCGTAGAAGACATGTTCGACCGCATTGCGCCTCGGTACGATTTAGTCAACAGACTAATGACGTTTCGACTAGACGTCAGATGGAGACGCAAAACAGTCCGGGCCCTCTCACTACCTAAAGGATCCAAAATTTTAGATCTGGCTTGTGGCACGGGCGACATGTGCAATGACCTATTAGCTGCTGGGTTGTCTCCGATTGGTGTTGACTTCAGCCAAGGAATGTTAGGAGCTTCTCGTACATTAGCCCCACTCGTTCGAGCTGATGTTTTATGCTTGCCGCTCTCTGAAAGTAGTATTGACGGCGTTACCTGTGGATTCGCCTTGCGAAACTTTACTAATCTAGATTCTTTTTTTCAAGAGATAAGTCGAGTCGTAAAGCCCGCAGGCCGAATAGCGCTGCTTGATGTAGCTCAGCCAAAGAGCAGAATTTTGAGAACTGGCCATACTCTATACTTCGGGAAAATAGTGCCGTTAATCGGCTCAGCTCTTTCAGATAAATCTGCATACAGATACCTCCCAAAGTCCGTGAGCTACCTTCCCCCACCTGATGACATGATGCAGTCGCTCAAAGATTCTGGGTTCAG
>DMOB01000262.1:0-5452 GCA_003452475.1 Acidimicrobiaceae bacterium
TCATCGACGGATGCCGTCACACCCGTACCAATTGCCCATACAGGCTCATAGGCAACTACTAGGTTCTCCAGCTGGTTCTTTTTTAACCCGCTAAGACTTCCTCGAACTTGCGTTTCAACTATTTCACGAGCGTTTCCGTTTTCACGTTGCTCAAGAGTTTCGCCGACACACACAATAGGCGTCATATCCTGCGCATAAACTGCCACCGCTTTAGATGCAACATCTTCATTCGTTTCACCAAACAAATGTCTCCGCTCGGAGTGTCCAACTATCACATAGCTAACGGCCATTTTCGAAAGCATTGCAGGTGAAACCTCGCCAGTAAACGCACCGCTTATCTCAGAATGGCAATTCTGTGCACCTAACAAAAACTTCATGCGATCTGCGTCGATAACAGTCTGAACCGATCGAATATCTGTAAAGGGGGGATGAACTGTTACATTTACTTTCTCAAAATCGTGCTTAGCGAGAGCATAACCAAGTTTCTGAACTAACTGAATAGCCTCGAAGTGGTTCATGTTCATTTTCCAGTTACCAGAAATTAAAGGTACACGAGTCATCAATAAGTCCTTATCAAGATTTACGTAACGCTATCAAGCCCGGCAAGTCACCATTTTCTAGTAGTTCCAAACTTGCTCCTCCACCCGTGCTTATGTGGTCAACATATGGAGCAAATTTGAACTCAGCGATCGCCGCCGCGCTATCACCACCGCCAACAACCGTGAAACCCTTAGCATCAGCCATCGCTTGACCGATCGCTCGAGTGCCAGCAGCAAAGCGAGGATCTTCAAACATTCCCATAGGGCCGTTCCAAAAAATCATCTTTGCTTCGTGAATAGAATCTTCAAACTCTGCAGCTGAACCTGGACCAATATCTAAACCCTTCCAACCGTGGGGCAAGCTTCGCCCCATTTGGCGCACCTCACCATCATCACGACCAATAGCACCATCAGGGCTTAAAGCAGTAACGTCAGAAGGAAGTAAGATTTTGTTTCCTAAATCGAGCAAATGTTTACAGTTATCTATCTGCTTCACTTCGCACAAGGAATCTCCGACCTCATGGCCCATGGCCTTAAAAAAGGTAAAGCACATTGCACCGCCGATGATTAGCTGGTCAACCACTTCGAGCAGAGCTTCAATTACTCCTAGCTTGTCACTTACTTTTGCTCCACCGAGGATTCCTAAAAATGGTTTTTTCTTAGTAGTGCGTAGAGCCCCCAAAACCTCAACTTCTCTTTCGAGAAGACGACCCGCAGCAGCTGGCAATTTTTGCGGCGGACCGACTACCGAAGCATGACTCCTATGTGAGGCACCAAAAGCATCATTTACGTAACCATCGAATGCCTTCCCCCCGGCACCGCTAATTAAGTACGACACAAACTCTGGAGAGTTCGCAGTTTCGCCACTATCAAATCGGAGGTTCTCTAGTATCTCGACATTAGGACTTAATTCCTTTAGCCGAGCACGCACAGGCTCAATAGCGAATGCTGGATCGATTCTCCCATCAGGCCTCCCCAAATGAGTACAAGCGACGACATCAGCTCCCCGTTCTATCAACCATTCCAATGTCGGCAAAGCCGCACGAATACGTAAATCATCGCTAATTTTTTGGTTCCGTAATGGCACGTTAAAATCGCAACGAACTAAGATTCGCTTCCCTTCCAAAGTCACAAGTGACGTTTCCAGGTCCTCTAAACGAGGCACTCCTATTGAATTCACAGAATTACTCCATAAGGGATAGGCAATGCTATTCGGTCAACCGCAAGTGATATTTACGAGGTCGACAAGTCGGTTAGAATAGCCCCACTCATTGTCGTACCAACCACTAATTTTGACGAGGTTTTCCATAGCCATAGTTAATCCGGCATCAAAAACACAGCTAGATGGGTTTCCGACAACATCGGAACTCACCAGAGGATCTTCGCTGTATTCCAATACTCCGCTCAGTTTTCCTTCTGAAGCCGCCTTCTTGAAAGCTGAATTAATTTCAGATACCGAAGGAGTTGACTTCAGAACTGCTGTGAAATCTGTGATAGAGCCATCAGGAATTGGCACACGTAGCGAAGTTCCGTCTAATCGCCCATTCATGGACTGCAACACAAGGCCCGTTGCTCGCGCTGCACCTGTCGATGTAGGAATAATGTTTACCGCCGATGCCCTGGCTCGTCTCAAGTCGCTATGTGGCCCGTCTACCAACGATTGGTCACCTGTATAGGCATGGATCGTCGTCATCAGCCCTTTATCAACCCCAAAAGCTTGATCGAGAACCTGAACCATTGGCACAAAACAATTTGTAGTACAGCTCGCATTGGATACAACCTTATGTATCGAACTATCAAAATCGCCATCGTTTACGCCGACTACAAATGTTGCATCTGCTCCGCCCGCAGGAGCTGACACGATTACAAAGGGCGAGCCAGCATCAAGGTGCATAGCCGCCTTGTCTCGATCAGTAAAGATTCCAGTCGATTCGATTACAACATCGACCCCTAAATCAGCCCAAGGCAAATCAGCTGGACTACGTTCCGACAAGACAGTAAGTAATTTACCGTCTATAGAGATCCCACCGTCAACGGCCTTAATGTCATTAGGTAAATTGCCCAAGACTGAGTCATATTTAAGCAAATGAGCCATTGTCGCCTGATTGCCTAAGTCATTTACCGCAACGATTTCGATATCAGCGCCTTGTTTCTGAATGGCTCTAAAAAAATTACGGCCAATACGACCAAAACCATTAACTCCTACACGAACTGTCATATCAGGGGGTTCCCTTCTAGAGAAAACTTGGGGACATGCATGTCTACCTCATTCACCCGCTCCCTGCGCGAATAGGAGCAAGAGTCTTAGAAAATCTACGACACAATGAGTCTAAATTTTACGCTACCGATCAATATCTCTGTGCCGGGTTCTCACTTCTCGCCCGTCTTCAGAGATTGCTTTAGCCACAAACTCACTCATCGCTACACTGCGGTGCTTGCCACCTGTGCAGCCGAAAGCAATTGTCAAATACGCCTTACCCTCGGAGAGATAAGCAGGAAATAGGATCTTAAACATACTCAAAATTTGCTCAACGAAAGCCTGTGCTACATCTTGAGAAAAAACGTACGAGCTCACACCCTCACTGAGCCCCGTGCTCGACCGCAATTCAGGAACCCAGTGAGGGTTAGCTAAAAACCGACAATCAAAAACTAAATCTGCGTCGCGTGGCACGCCATGTTTGTAACCAAACGACATCAACGTCGTCTGCATCAATTTGTCACTTAACTCCTCAGCGAATGCATCCACAACTCGAGCTTTAAGATCATGGGTGGTCAAGTCCCCCGTATCAATAGCCATATCGGCTTCCACGCGCACCGGATCAAGAAAAATTCTTTCTCGCTCGATTGCATCTATTAACGAATCGCTGTCCTCATCAAAAGGGTGACGCCTTCTCGTATCGTCATAACGTCGTACTAAAACATCGGTCGATGCGTCCAAAAATATAACCCTAACTCGAGAACCATTCTCCCGTAACTGCGCTAATGCTGGAACCAGATCCTCCTGATAGCGCTGAGTACCGGCGACAAGAGCAAGCTTTTTAACTCCTGAACCTTGCGTAGAAACTAACTCCACAACACCGGGAACTAAGCTGGGCGGTAGGTTGTCAATAACGAACCAACCGAGATCTTCCAACGCATGAGCGGCCGTAGATCTCCCAGCCCCAGAAAGACCAGTTACAACTACAAAATCTGGCTGGAGACTCATAACACTAGAATAGACACTCCAAACCAATCTTTACATATTTATTTTTCGAGTAACCAAAACAAGAAGCCGAGGAATATGAGCAGCAGCCTCGTAAGAAGGATTCTTTGACCTGAACCCTTCAGGAGGTATTGGTTCTATCATTCGTTCAAGCAACAACCCATTCTCGGTCAACACATTCACATAACGACTCAAAGGACGATGAACAAATGGAATAAAGATACCCTTCTCAACCTCTTCGATAACTTTTTGTTCCATAAGATATGGGCCTATACGCCAATAACGCTCTACCGAGTCTTGCTCGAAGTCTTCTACCCATCCGCTACCAGGAGTTTGCAACAAAGGGTGGTTTAGAAGTAGAGCAAATCTGCCATCCGGCCGCAGAACTCGAGCAACTTCTTCAATCGATGTTTCTAGATCTTCTATATGCTCAAATACTAAACACGCAAGCGCAGCATCAAAACAACCATCGACGAACGGTAAATGACCTGCTCCAGCTTGCACAACATTTGAGCTTTTATTTCTTAAGTTCGCTTCTCTTATCTGCGCCCATGTTGGGTCAAGTCCCACAGGCTGTGCCCCAAGGCTCTCCAGCAAACGCGTTAGCTGACCTTCCCCGCACCCGATATCAATTACTCGTTTACTCTCAGCTAAAATATTTTCGACGATAGGAAGTATTTGTTCTTCATACTCCGGGTCCTCACCTTCGGTGAACCCCTCCTGCCACCAAGTCGCATTTTGTTCCCAAAGCTGGTCTTCACTGGCCATAATCGTCCGTTCGGGTCTGTCATGCTTGACCAATTTCAAGCACGCATGTGTGTCTTGGCATAAACCGCCTCAGCAACCGGCTGAGGCAACCAAGTGATAGCTTCAAGTTCAACTATCGAAGCTAATTTAACTTTTTTTACACCACCGAATTCTTCAATCAAACGGCGCTTTCGTTTCTCACCTAGACCCGGAATACCATCGAGGATACTAGCAGTCATTCGCTTATCTCTTAGCTGCCTATGATATGAAATAGCGAACCTATGGCTTTCATCGCGAATACGTTGAAGCAAATACAGCGCTTCCGATTGGCGCGGTATCTGTATCGAATCTGATTTTCCAGGGACAAAGACCTCTTCGAATTGTTTAGCTAGCGCGGCGACAGGAATTTCCTCAAACAAACCAAGCTCTTTCAAAACTCGTACTGCAACACTTAATTGGCCCTTTCCGCCGTCTACTAGCAACAACTGAGGCGGATAGGAAAAACTGGTTAACTCAGTGGCTTTCTTGTCTCGGTCATTCAGGTAGTTAAGAAAACGTCTTCGAAGAACTTCTTCCATCGCAGCAAAGTCGTCATTACCAGCAACGGTGCGAATTTTAAACCTTCGATATTCACTTTTCCGCGGCAAGCCATCTTCAAGGACAACCATTGAGCCCACGTAATCTGTTCCCTGTAGATGGCTCATGTCATAACATTCGATGCGCAAAGGGGCCTGAGGAAGACTCAACGCCTCTTGAAGTAAGTTAAGAGCTTGCGCTCTACTATTGTGATCACTACCTCGCTTTAGACGGTGGCGTTTGAGCATTTCTTGGGCGTTTCGTGCCGCTGTGTCGTGCAATGCACGTTTATGTCCTCTTTGTGCCACCCGAATGGTGACCTTAGAGCCTCGCTGAAGCGATAACCATTCTTCATACATCGACTGATGCTCCGGAAGGTAAGGCACCA
>DMOB01000200.1:0-2756 GCA_003452475.1 Acidimicrobiaceae bacterium
AAATGCTCGTTCCGCCGAGATAGGGTCGCCAGTTAACGCTAGTTCCATAGCGACATTCTTCGCAATAGCCGCGGGAAGCCTAAATAATCCACCTGCGCCAGCAATCAGTGAACGCTTTACTTCGGGTATCCCGAAACGAGCTGATGATGAAGCAACAACTAAATCGCAAGAGAGTACGATCTCAAGACCACCCGCAAGAGCGGCTCCATCAACAGCGGCTATCAATGGTTTCGTGCGCGGGTAACGAGCTAAACCAGCAAAGCCGCCCTTGTCTGTTTCGATCCGCTTACCCTGGCTAACTGACTTAAGATCTGCACCTGCACAGAAAACTTTGCCCTCAGATTTAAGGATGCCGACCCATAAATTCGGGTCAGATTCGAACGAATCCAAATGTGCTTCAAGCTCCTGAGAGACCTCATGGTTAACAGCATTGCGAGCTTCGGGACGATCGAGGGTAAACAATGCAATTGGGCCACGAGTCTCAAAATTTACAGCCATGTTGCCTATGCCCCTTCAATTTTCTCGACCTCAGCTGTCTCAGCGTCGGTCGATTCGACAGTATTTAAAGTATTAACATCCTGGTCCAGGGTTGCTGGCGTAGCCGTTAGATCGGTTGATTCAGCGCTGGTCTTGCCTGAAACGACATCGTCTGTTATTTGACCATGAGTAGCGGGGCTAACCGGATCGGACGTAGGAGTTTCAGCTAAGTTTGAACTAGCGTCGTCATTAGGAGCGATCGCTTTAGGTGACGCAGCTTCGGCACCTTCGTTATTCGCTTCAGGTGCTTCAGGTTTAGGCTTACCAGGACCTTTGCGTCTACCTTTTCCGCGACCGGGTTTAGATGGTTCAATTCCAAACCGACTAGCGATTTCCGGAATTCGATCAGCCACCTTGCGTATTGTCTCGACCAGTTCTTTCGTGGGCTCAGCCGGCATCGTTGCGAGAACTATGTAAGGTCGTATCGGAGAAAATGCAATAGCCTCGATGACAATGGCCAAGCGCTGCTGAGTGACCTCACCGCCAAGTGCTTGATTGGCTTGCATCGTGAGCTGCTCGGCAATATCTGGGGGAAGTGGAGCACCAGCTTTGGGCGGCCTGGAACTGAGCCGCAACGCACGTACGATGCGATCCCCAGACAATGTCGCACGAAGTTCCGCATGCCAGTCGGTTTGTGCTTTCTCTACTCTGATTTGGAGCCCCTCGCGGATGCGTTCCGCTATTTGTCGACTTTCATCGTCGCGGGCATTATCGTCAGCTGCGACCAGAATCGTTCGAAGATCGCGTATATCAACTTCGTCCAAGTCGGCGACTACCGCATCAGCGCGGTCTCTCCACTCGGCTATTTTGATTCGTGGTACAAGGGTTTCAGCTAATGCGAGCAAAGCATCTGCTTTGACTACTGGCTGTCCCTCTTCAAGCAGTCGCTTGTTTTGAGTATCAATTTCAGTTCTTACTGCAGCAATACCACCGCGAGCGACTTGCTCTGCAATAACCCGCTGTTCTTCTGGAAGGCTCTCAATCAGGAGTTTCCGGTGGGCACGGCCTGGACGGAGTTTCTTGACTTTTGGCCGCTCTGAAGCTTGATCACGATCATTTGTTCTATTGCGTGCGGGTCTCTTCGAACCTGAGTCTGTTCGTTTGCCTCTGTCAGAGCGATTATTAGATCGGTTACCCTTGTCTTTGGCGTCTTCTCCATTTTTTCGGTTGTCATTTGAACGTGGTTTACCGCGACGCTTTTTATCATCACCGTCCCGACCTCGGCCACCTTTGTTCTTGCGCTCAAGCTGGGTGGTTACACCCGGCGTATCTTGTTTGCCAGGAATTATTTCTAATATTTTGTCTGCAGGTCGCCCGCTTCGAGACTTTAGTGGGGTGACAGCAGTTACAAAAATACCATCAATCTCAAAATCGGCCTCTGCCCGCACGACATCGCCAACAGCGGCGCCCTTGGCTAATAGGGCAGCATCTAAGGTGCCCTTTGGTTGCTTGGCGCCGGCGGCTCGCCAGGTCCAGGTTCCGTCGTCTTGCTGACTAGTCAGCTCGACCTCGATACGTCGGCTCATTGTTGCTCCGGGTCTTCCGGCAGGGGAGTAGGTAATGGGTGTGTCTTGCTCGAAACAAATGCTCCGAGAACGCGATAATCACGCGATCGGTAACGATAGCGAAGAACTGCCACGACTGTGCATTTAAACGGCTAACTCTCCGAACAACAAACAAATTATTAAGAAACTTAAGGTACTAGATCTCCTCAATTGCTCTTCTGATTGCCACTCTTTTGTCCCATCAGCCTCGTACTCTCACAAGTCGTGGATGAATTTTTAACTATGAGGACCCCTTGAACTATGGCTAGGCCGAAACTCCCAGAATCAATTGCGAAGGAAATCATCGATATTGCAGTCGATGACGAAATGCGCGATTCCTTCATGCCATATGCGCTTTCGGTTACCACTAGCCGTGCAATCCCAGATGTGCGCGATGGACTGAAACCAGTGCAACGCAGAATTCTGTTCGTGATGAATGATCTAGGGCTTCGACCTGGCACTCCTTTTCGAAAATCTGCCGGAGTGGTAGGCGAAGTCATGGGCAAGTATCACCCCCACGGAGATGGTGCGATCTACGAAGCTATGGTGCGAATGGGTCAAAAATTTTCTATGTCTGTGCCATTGGTTGCACCAAAGGGCAATTTTGGAAGCCTCGACGATCCTCCCGCAGCCTATAGATATACAGAAGCCCGCCTGACGGAGGCTGCGATGGCG
>DMOB01000116.1:0-1629 GCA_003452475.1 Acidimicrobiaceae bacterium
TCCTCAATGCTCGGTGTGCGACCCAGGATGGTCGATAGTACAACAACCGGGGTTGAGGCTAGAAGGGATTCCCCCTTTTTTTCATCCGAATCTGCGACTACTCTGCCCTGGAAAAGTCTCGTGGAGGTAGCCATGACGGTGTCCCCTTTTGCCGCTTTTTCCTGGTTACCCATGCAGAGGTTGCAACCAGGACGTTCAAGATAAAGGATATTTTCGTAAGCCGTTCTTGCTTCAGTCTTGGGTGCTGAATCATCGAATTCGAAACCGGCATATTTCTGGAGAATTTCCCAGTCACCATCAGCTTTGAGTTCATCCACAATGTTGTAAGTAGGCGGAGCTACTACTAGTGGTGCCTTAAACTTTATCTCACCTTCAGTTTTTTCGATATTACGAAACATTTGGGCTATGATATTCATATCACCCTTGTGGACCATGCATGACCCCACAAACCCAAGATCAACTTGTTTGTCAGATCCGTAATAAGAGATCGGTCTAATAGTGTCATGAGTGTAGCGTTTTGCTATGTCGATGTTATCAACGTCTGGATCAGCTATCATCGGCTCGTTGATCTCATCCAAATCGACAACTACTTCGGCAAAATATTTGGCATTGTGATCCGGTTTCAGGGCTGCTTGCTCACCCGATTTAATACTGGCAATACGAGCATCTGCTTTATCAATCAGGCCTTGAAGCATCCCGGAAGGGATTTCCATGCCCTTATCGATCATGACCTGAATACGGGCCTTCGAGATTTCTAGCGATTCAATGAGAGTTTCGTCGTTGGAAATACAGATTGAAGCCTTTGCTTTCATCTCAGCAGTCCAATCCGTAAACGTGAAGGCTTGGTCGGCCAGCAACGTGCCGATATGTACTTCAATGACCCGGCCTTGGAATACATTTTCTCCATCAAACTGGGCCAACATCTGAGCCTGGGTTGCATGAACTACATCGCGGAAGTCCATATGATCGCCCATCGTGCCCTTGAACGTAACCTTCACGGACTGAGGTACAGGGAAGCTCGCTTGACCTAAAGCTAACGCCAGAGCCACGGTACCGGAGTCAGCGCCAAACGCAATGCCTTTGGACATTCTTGTGTGCGAGTCACCACCAATAATGATAGCGCGGTCGTCTATGGTAATATCGTTCAGCACTTTATGAATCACGTCAGTCATTGCGTGATAATGCCCTTTTGGGTCGCGACCTGTGACTAAACCAAATTTGTTCATAAATGCCATGAGTTTGGGAGTATTTGCCTGCGCTTTCTTGTCCCAGACGGAAGCGGTGTGACAGCCGGACTGGTAGGCACCATCAAGTGTTGGGGCAATTACAGTTGCAGCCATAGCTTCTAATTCTTGGACTGTCATTGGACCAGTCGTATCCTGCGAGCCAACGATATTAACTCTTACCATTGCATCGGAACCTGCATGTAGCACGGTTCCTTTGGGAACACCAACAGCATTGGCGTTGAAGATCTTCTCTACCGCAGTCAGTCCTCGGTCGGAGTGGGATATCACCTTTGGCGCCGCAAAAACCTGGTTGGGCTCAACTCCAAGTGTTTCAGCAGCAAATATTTGCAGTTTTTTACCAAAGTCAATGGCATAGGACCCGCCGGCTTTCATGAATTCAACT
>DMOB01000116.1:1775-3199 GCA_003452475.1 Acidimicrobiaceae bacterium
ACCAACAGCATTGGCGTTGAAGATTTTCTCAACTGCAGTTAGGCCTTGATCCGAGTGGGAGATTATTTTTGGTGCTGCAAAAACCTGCTTAGGCTCAACGCCAATTGTTTCAGCCGCTAATATTTGCAGTTTTTTGCCAAAGTCAATGGCATAGGAACCGCCGGCTTTCATGAATTCAACTGATTGCGGTGAGAAGGCTGCGCTCACATCGGCCAATTCTTCAGAGCCATCCTCATTCATGAGTTTCTGGGTCTTAGTATTGATAGTTAAAACTGTACCGGTAGCTACCGAGTATTTCTCCTCTAGGATAGGGTTGCCGTCATTGTTGACTATTGTCTTACCATCCTCATCAACTTTCTTGACCCAGTTCTTAAGGTCGACGCCTATACCTCCAGTGACACCTACAGTGGTTTGGAAGATAGGCGAGATGCCATTGGTGCCAGCAACAATAGGAGCGATATTAACAAAAGGTACATATGGGCTCGCCTGTTCCCCCATCCAAAGAGCCACATTATTGATCCCAGACATTCGAGACGAGCCCACCCCCATGGTCCCTTTCTCGGCGATCATCATTAACCGTTTGCCGGGATGTTGAATTTTCAGCGCTTCAATATCCTTTTGCGCCCTTGCTGAGATAAAGGTTTTGCCATGCAATTCACGGTCAGCCCGTGAATGCGCTTCCGCGCCTGGAGACATCAAATCGGTTGAAATATCTCCTTCCGCCGCGACGAACGTGACGATTTTTATCTCGTCTTCTATCTCTGGCAGGTTCGTGAAGAACTCTGCATCCGCGTAGCTCTTCAATATATCTTCAGCTATGGCACTCCCCTTTTCGTAGGCTGCCTTTAACCGATCTGTATCTGCGTCGTAGAGAAAAACAAGGGTTTTTAAAACTTCAGCGGCTTTTAATGCGATGGCCGCATCCTCGGCAAGTGCTAGATCAAGGAGCACCTCTATAGCCGGGCCGCCTTTCATGTGCGACAACAATTCGAAGGCAAAATCGGGCGCAATGTCTTTGACCAAAACTTCTTTGAGAATGACTGATTTTAGGAACTGCGCCTTTACCCCTGCTGCGCTAGTGGTGCCAGGCAAGGTGTTGTAGATGAGAAAGTTTAGGGAGCTTTGGTAATGTTCATTACCAGGTTCTTTAATTTGAGTAATAAGCTCCTCAACCAGGGCGCCGTCCTCTATGGGTTTTGGGTGTAATTCTTGTTTTTTTCGATCTTCAATTTCTGCCAAATAGTCCGTGTACAAACCCATTATTGTCTCGCAGTTATAGGTGTTAAAAAAATCAGAGTGGCACATCAGGGTGCGGCGAAGAGATTTCAACAAACACACCCAATGTGAGCTTGGGTAATTTAGCGAAGCTTTCAAAATTAATCAACGACATGTTGAAACAGGTTTCATTGGCTCGTTAGTTCTAG
>DMOB01000197.1:0-9717 GCA_003452475.1 Acidimicrobiaceae bacterium
TTTGATTTGAAGCATGGGCTGCTCAAATCGGCAGCTCGCTGGGCGCGTTAAGATAGGCCCATCGGCGAGAGTTCCAGCTTTTTCCATTGAGCTTGATCATGTCCAAAGAGAAGTCGGCAGCCGTCGATGTCTTGCAACGATTTCAGGTGTCGCATAGACGATAATTGCATTTCGTGATCGAACCCAAATGGCGGTAACAGCATCTTTTCGAGTACCTCTTGCCAGTAAACACAGTCACCGGTAAGAACCACAGGACCGCTTTCTAAATTCACTCTTAGTGACTGATGCCCTGCAGTGTGGCCAGGCGTAGGTATACAAAGAACCGACCCGTCCGAAAAGACATCATGTTGTCCTTCAACCTGCAAAACATCGTGGCCTAAGTCGAAGTCCGCGGGGTTATATACTTCGTGTTCTATAAGTTTGGGGAGGTGAGCTGACTCCCACTCTGAGCGTTGAACAATGATTTGTGCGTTAGGTATAAGCCCAGTTCCTCCACAGTGATCAAAGTGAAGGTGGCTAAATACAATCTTGTCAACTGACGATGAGTCAATCTGGATGTTTTCTAATCGAGATGAGACTCTGTCTTCAGAACTAAACGTTGATTCAAATTGTCGGGCCATCAACGGATATCGTGCTGCCACGCCGTCGACTAAATCATGGTGAAGCCCGGTATCGAAAAGAAGAGTTTGCCCACTTGGATGTATGACTAACCAGCTGGGGATCGGAAGATTTACGTTACCACTTAGACCAGCGACTACAGAGGACGCGGAAGTGGAAAGCCATCCGCATTCGAGAGGAACAAGACGTAGCTTCGACATATTCTCGACGGTAGTTGCTATTTCTCCGGAATGTCCAACAGTTAGTTAATCTCTCCAACAATCCCAGAGATGATACCTGGACATGTGCATCAGGAATGAAGGTCGTTAGTCGAGCTAACTCTTTAGGACTAATATTGTTGGAAGGAATTCCGGATGTAGCCTTTGACACGAGAAATTTTTGAATATCAAAGTGACTTATTATTATATATCGCTTCTGTTTCGCAGATGGTTAGGGAACTCGGCGTTCCTTCTATCGCTACTTGCCACGAATGCTTCGCCCATATCATCCATGTCAAACATGGCTGCATTCCATGTGGCAATGTACTCGAGGCCGTCAGCTACTGAATGATCGCGACTGAAGTTCATGCTTTGCTTTGTTCCCCAAATAGCCATCGGGCTTTTGCTTGCAATCTCTTTAGCTACCTCGTTAACGGCAGCAAGAAGCTCCTCATGGGTTTCAAAGACTTCGTTAATAAAACCGCGATCTTTGCCTTCAGCAGCGTTCATCTTGCGACCGGTGTAAGCAAGTTCCCGAACCACACCCTCGGGCACTAACTTTGGCATTCTTTGGAGAGTGCCAACGTCGGCAGTCATCCCAATGTTGATTTCCGCAATACAAAAATAAGCGTCGCTGGTGGCGTAACGAAGATCAGCTGCTGAAATCATGTCGATGCCGCCTCCAACGCATGCGCCCTGGATAGCGACGAGGACAGGTAGTCTACTTTCCTCCATGCAGCTAAAACTCCGCTGTAATCGTAAAGCTGTTGATCTGAAGCTGGCACGCGTGCGGCTCGGGAACTTTGAAGATCCCATAGTCACGGAATTATCGCCGTCGAAGACCGAAAGGTCCATACCTGAGCAAAAATGGCGACCTTCTGCCGAGATTACTATGACTCGAGCCTCTCCTTGATCTGAGAGATCGTTAACGATTTCTGGTAATTCTTTCCAAAATTCTGGAATCATCGAGTTCGCTTTTTCGGGCCGAATCATTCGAACCTGTGCGACCATGTCGGTGATTTCTACGTCAAAACATTTGTAATTCACGCCGACATATTATGCTCTCTGTAATCATTAAGCTAGCACTTTCATGGTTTTATCTACGCGGAGAGTGCTACGCCCATTGAAAGAGCTACCAATGAAGCGCCGAGTGCGATAGTGGCACTAACTGCGGCAACCGCCGGCTTTCTAGTATTTTGATGTAGTAATGCTGCGCCTCCTGCAAAGAGAACGAAAAGCATCTTAATTCCCAGTAAGGCCTGCCATCCTATTGTCGTCGATGAAGAGTCAATAGAAGTCAGATTCCATATTCCTGTAAAAACTGCTAACCCAAAGAATGGCCAGGCTACTCGTGCGAACCCGCGGGAAATAGCAGATAGGGCTTCCGGGTTAGTTTTTCTTACCATCGGAACAATCGCGCCCATGACAATTTGACCACCAAGCCAAACTGAGACAGACAAAACATGAAGAATAATCCGGAAATCTTCACCATCGATTCTTGCGTTACGCATTCTTGCCTCCAACAACTAAAAGCCTGTGGTGCTGATCATCAAGTCACTTGAGGCAGGTCAGGTAACTTATTTTCTCTCTACGGCTCAAGAAGATCCGCCATATTGTGCTCAAAAAATTTATCGAGAACCTCTTCGCTCATGCCATGTAGAGACGATTCGAATCGGCCGAGGGGGTTTCGTCCACCCTCTATGTGAGGGTAGTCCGATGAAAAGAGATACAGATCGGCATTCGATTCTCTAATCATTGCCCCGACGTCTTCAAAGGGGTATGGCGTGAACGCCATTTGTCGTCGTATCTGTTCTGAAGGCGGCTCATTCAGAGAGGCTAAATCAGGTTCAGACTTCTTCCATATTTCAGCAATTAGATCTAACCGCCGCAGAAGAGCCGGAACCCAACCAGCCCCTAATTCTATTACACCGCCGCGAAGAGTTGGGTGACGCTGCAACACTCCATCAAGAACCAGGCTGCCTACGAAAGTTTCCGCAGCTTGATGGAGAGCGATCATGTCCTTACCTCGAACATTTTCACCGCCACCTAACCAATCTGTTGGTTCTGGTCGACCAGTGTTCATCCAATCAGGTTCTATCTGTAGAGGATCACCGCCGACATGAAGGACAAACGGTACTTTAGCGTTGGCCATCAGAGCCCAAACAGGGTCCAAGTCGGTGTGGCCGGGAGAGCGACCACCTGCGGGACGATGAGGAACCCACATTGCCCCTAAGCCCATACTCAAGGCAGCCTCCATCTCTGCAATTGCTCTATCGGGATTATCCAGTGGTAAAAGCGCAACTCCGATAAGCCGTTCGTCGTCTGCGCAGAATTCAGCCATAGCTCTGTTGTGCGCTCGCGTGGCACCATAACGGAGCTCATCATCTGCGGTTGCGTCAAAGGCGATTCCTGCACTAAAAGTCGAGAAAACAAATTGTTGATTAAAGCCGAGCATGTTTAGAGCTGTTGTCCGCTCATTTTTATTGAACGCTCCTAATGCAAAATACCCCTTTGGTCCGGATAGTAAGTCGTCGCCAAGCGCTACTAGCTCAGCTACTTTCTCTGGAGAATGACCTCCCGAGAGTGCTGCTTCGCGCCATGATTCGCTGCTGCGGCCACCTCCATCAAAATTAATTTCAGGCAAGCGCTTCTTAAGTTCAGTGTCTGCGTGCGCCGTTAAAAAATCCGGTAACTCTATCAAGTGGCTATCGGCGTCTAAGTAACGTCTTTGTTTCGCATGGGTCATGGCGAAATACTAGCAAGTAACTATTGACCCAGATGAGATTCATGTAGCTAAAAACGCAGTTTGGGCTTAAGTAGAGAGTTACGCACTGAACGACAGAGTTCAGGCTCGGAAATCACAGGTTAGACCGAAGTTCTTGATAGTAAACCGCGCAAGTTAAGGGGGTTCTATTGATTCTCATCCAGTTAGGAGTAAACGCCTCATGCTGAGGAGCTAGTAACAGCTAGCCTCTTAGATATGGGCGCTGAAACAAAAAATGCGGATTCAACGAATGAGGTTCATTTGTTCGCCAAAGTCTTGACCGCTAGCGATGGGGTTATAGCTGGCACGCGAGAAGATTTAAGCAGTGTCGCTCTGGTCGAGACTCTGAAATTATCGGGATTTGAAGTCACTCAACAAAGAGTCGTGTCTGACGGTGTGGAAAGTGTTGCATCGGCGTTGAGAGAGATGACTGAAAACTTTGCAGGCTTAATAGTTACAACCGGTGGAACCGGATTTACTCAACGTGACCTGACGCCAGAGGGAACTCGTAAAGTGATCGAGCGAGAAGCTCCAGGTCTAGCTGAAGCAATGCGACTAGTGAATCCGCTCGGCCGTCTTTCGCGGGGAGTCGCTGGAATCAAAGGTAACTCGATAATTCTTAATACTCCTGGTTCTACCAAGGGGTGTGTCGAGTGTCTAAATGCTGTCATAGATGTTGTTCCTCATGCGCTTCGTCTTCTTAATGGTGAGAGGTTGCATTGACCAAATCAAGACCTAAATTATTGTCCGATACAGCTCTCATGGAGCGAGCGTTAGAGAATGCTAATGAAGTAAGGGGATCTACCGCTCCTAATCCTTGGGTTGGAGCAGTGTTGCAGAGTGTTGATGGTGAAATTTTCGACGGTGCTACTCAGCCAGTAGGTGAAGATCACGCAGAGCGGGTAGCAATGAAAATCGCTGCTGCGAAGACTAAGGGAGCAACAATAGCCACAACGCTTGAGCCCTGTTGCCATCAAGGTAGAACGGCTCCGTGCACCGAAGCTCTGATAAAGGCGCAAGTAGCGCGAGTCGTAGTTGGCCTTACGGACCCGGACGAGAACGTGAACGGCAAGGGCATAGCTGAACTTCGAAGAGCAGGGATTGAAGTCATCGAAGGCATCCTGGAAGACAAGGTAACTGAGCAACTTACGCCCTACCTCCACCATCGAAGAACTGGAAAGCCGTGGGTGGTTTTGAAAATGGCTTTGACGTTAGACGGACGAACCTCGGCGGCAGATGGGAGCTCTCAATGGATAACAGGAGAGGCAGCTCGAACCGATGCCCATCTACTAAGAGCGCGTTGTGATGGCATCCTAGTGGGGGCACAAACAGTGAGGTCTGATAATCCTTCACTTACTGTTCGTCGAGTAACTGGGAAAGATCCAATTCGTATAGTCCTAGGCATAGCGCCTCCGGATGCAGCGGTGCACCCATGTTGGGAAGTTGATGGAGATCTTGAAAAAATCCTTCAATCACTAGGTCGGCGAGGAATAGTAGATTTGCTCGTGGAGGGCGGTGCTAATGTGGCATCGAATATGCACCGTGCAGGCCTAGTAAATGAGTACGTTTTTTATCTCGCTCCTGCTTTGATGGGCGGCGATGACGGCCGACCCTTATTCGCTGGTGCTGGTTCTCCAACAATTGGCGATCTTCAGCGCGGTAGTATATCGAGTGCGCAGATGGTAGGAGAAGATCTTCGAATCGATCTTCGAATGGCTGCGCCGAATACTTCCACGGAGGAAATCTGATGTTTACAGGTTTGATCGAGGAGCTTGGCTCGTTTCTGTATCGAGAAGGTAAGAGATTCCGATTCGAAGCCAACCTCGTTTTAGAAGAAACCAAAATAGACGACTCGATTTCCGTCAACGGCTGCTGTTTAACAGTGGTTGATATTGGGGACGGCTGGTGGGAAGCAGATGCGGTCGAAGAAACAGTTTCGAGAACATCATTAGGGGACCTTGTACCAGGAGATTCAATAAATCTTGAAAGAGCTGTCAGGTCGATTGATCGGCTCGGTGGCCACATGGTTCAAGGACACGTAGATGGAGTCGGCACAATCGTTTCTCCAGGACCTGATTTGAGAATTCGCATGCCAAAGGAAATGGCAAGGTATCTAGTGGAGAAAGGTTCGATTACCGTCGACGGGGTAAGCCTCACCTGTTTCGATGTCCGAGATGATTCGTTTGCGATTGCTTTGATTCCCCATACGATGCATGTGACGTCACTCGGTAGCCGTAATGTTGGAGATCGGGTTAATCTTGAGGTGGACGTAATCGCAAAATATGTGGAACGCTTGCTGATACCCCATAATAGTGAAGTTAAATAATTTTTTCCTGCCCTGGAAGGCCAAAGATAATGAGAAGCTTCGAATCCGGTGAACAAGACTCGCCTCTAGCGGCCATAGAAGACGCTATTTCTGCCATAGGGCGCGGTGAAATAGTCGTTGTTGTAGATGACGAAGATCGCGAAAATGAAGGCGATCTCATAATGGCAGCTGAGTATGCGACTCCAGAAACGATCGCGTTCTTTGTCCGCTACACATCGGGAGTCTTATGCGCCCCGCTTATTGGTGAGCGGTTAGACGAACTAGCGTTACCTCTAATGGTTAGCGTAAACACCGAGCCAATGCGAACCGCTTACACAATCACGGTGGATGCAGCCGAGGGGACAACCACCGGAATTTCAGCTGCCGATAGGGCTAAGACTCTAAACCTACTAGCGTCGAAAACAAGTGAACCTCATGAGTTCGTTCGGCCCGGTCATGTCCTTCCTTTAAGATATCGGCCTGGTGGTGTTCTGAAACGCGCCGGCCACACCGAAGCAGCCGTAGATTTAGCTCGGTTAGCTGGCTGCGAGCCCGCAGGTGTGCTTGCAGAAGTCGTAAACGATGACGGGACTATGTCGCGTATGCCAGAGTTGATTGAGTTCTGTCGTGAACACGACTTATTGCTCATCTCAATAGCAGATTTGATTCGCTACCGAAGATCCAACGAACGGCTCGTCGACCCGATAGCACAGGCCCGCATTCCAACTATATATGGCGACTTCACAGGGCATGTTTTCCGTGATTTTGATGGACAAGAGCATGTTGCAATGGTGTATGGGCAAATAATGGGTAGCGACCCTGTAATGGTTCGTGTCCATAGCGAATGTCTCACCGGAGACATTCTTTCGTCGCTTCGATGCGATTGTGGAACTCAGTTGCATACGGCTTTGGAGACGATTGCCCGAGAAGGAGCTGGAGTTTTAGTTTATTTGCGTGGTCACGAGGGGCGTGGGATAGGTATAGGTCACAAGATTGCTGCTTACTCTTTACAAGATCAAGGTCATGACACCGTAGACGCGAATCTAGAATTGGGTCTGCCTGTTGATGGGAGAGAATATGGGATTGGCGCTCAGATACTTGTAGAACTTGGTGTCACTAAAATGCGCTTAATAACTAACAACCCAAAGAAAATCGGTGGTTTAGCCGGCTATGGTCTCGAAATTGTTGAGAGGGTTCCTACCGTTACGGCCCCTAACCCAGAAAACGTAGCGTATCTTCGAACTAAACAATTGAGAATGGGTCATCTAATAGAGGGCCTAGACGAGCTGGTTAAAGAGTAAACATCTCGAGTTTGTTTTCTAAATAGTCAAAGTCATCGCAATTAACTTTGGGTATCTGCTTCTTGGGCCGCTACGGTCAAAGTCATGTTGAAACTTGTACTTCCCAAGGGCTCTCTTGAAAAGGCCACTCTGCAATTGTTTGGCGAGGCTGACCTGACTGTTAGTAGAAGCTCTCAAGTTGACTATCGAGCGACAATCAATGATCCACGTGTCGATGACGTTCGGATACTGCGTCCACAGGAAATTCCAGGCTATGTAGCTGAAGGACTCTTTGACATTGGCATTGCTGGTCGTGATTGGATCGAGGAGACAAGCAGCGATGTAGTTTCTCTCGGGCAAATGAAGTATTCAAAAGCAACGGCGCGTCCTGTGCGAATAGTGGTGGCTGTGCCTGCTGCCAGTAATTATGAATCAATTTCTGAATTACCTGATGGCGTTAAGGTTTCAAGTGAATACCCAGAATTGACCCGCCGACATTTTTTAGCTGCAGGAGTTCAGGCTGATATTCGATTGAGCTACGGAGCAACAGAGGCGAAAGCTCCAGACATTGTTGATGCAGTTGTCGATTTGACTGAAACTGGAAGTGCGCTGAAGGCAGCAGGTCTAAAAATCATTGACGAGATACTGACTAGCTACACGGAACTATTCGCTAATCGAAAATCGTATGAAGACCCGATCAAGCGAAAAGCAATGGAACAGATCAAAACGCTGCTAGATGGTGTGCTTGATGCTCGCGGCAGGGTTTTAATGAAACTTAATGTGGTGAGAGAAAATCTAGATGGAGTAATAAAAGTTTTGCCGTCTATGAAATCTCCGACCGTGAATGAATTGTGGGGAGGCGGAGGTTTTGCAGTGGAAACTGTCGTGAATAAAGCAGACATAAACTTGCTTATTCCTGAACTGTTAGAACTCGGAGCTACAGACGTAATCGAGCTACCAATATCTAAAATCGTGCCATAAATCAAAGAAGCAGTAGCTAGTCGTCGTCAACGTCTGACTGAAATTCTTTTTGAACTTCTACATAAGCAAGTCGAATTTGCTGAAGAGCCATTTTGATAGTGTCCGCGTCGGGAAGTTCAGACCCCAGGTTGTCCACGACTAACCCCATAGCGTCTATAGGAAGCCGTGCCTCCTCAAGATTCGGTGGATCAACCCTGAGATGAAGAGCTGCCAACTCAAATAATCCGATCATATGATTAGCGACGACTTGACTAGCTGGGACCGATAGAAGCTGTTCTTGGGCCTCTCTCATTCGCTGTTCCATAGCAGCGGCCATTTCAGGGTCGACGTCGGCGCCATATGGGTTATCCATCGCTTCGCTATCAGCGATTTCCGGGGCTTGAGACGACGGTGACTCCGCACCCGGTACTTTATGTTCGCCTGAAGGTGTCCAAAAACTACTCACACTAACCTCACTATTCATGTACGAAAATAATATAGAAGGTGGAGGCTCCCACAGTTACCTGATACCCTATTGGATCTACAACAGATACAAGCGGGGTCCGTCCTCCACCAAGCCGCTTCATAGCGCGTCTTGGTAACTCCTAGCAATTATATCGGCTTTCAGCGCCTGTATACGTGCGAAAGTTTGGGCGGATTACTCAATGTGTCCGCCTTTCGTAATTCTGCGTCAGGTGCCACTACGGACCAGGAGACTGTCCTTTGGTTAAGCGAGTAAGGTCATAGCACGCCCAGAAGAAGGCGAAGCTCGAATCAACGACGAGATTCGAGCAAGGGAAGTACGACTTGTAGCCCCTGACGGGGAGCAAATCGGTATTAAACCATTGCCAGAAGCGCTCAATATAGCTCGAGGTTTAGATCTTGACTTAGTAGAGGTTGCGGCTCAAGCCAATCCTCCGGTTTGTCGGATTATGGACTACGGAAAATTCAAATACGAAACTTCTCAACGAGCGAAAGAATCTCGAAAAAAATCAGGGAGCGTTTCCCTAAAAGAAATGAAATATAGACCAAAAATTGGCCAAGGAGATTTCGATACTAAAACGGCGGCGGTCGGGAAATTTCTATCAGAAGGTCACAAAGTTAAAATAACAATCATGTTCAGAGGGCGCGAGGTCTTCCACCCAGAGCTAGGTAGAGAGATTTTAGAGCGAGTAGCAGTACTTATAGAAAATGTGGGAAAGGTAGACCAATTCCCAAAGTTAGATGGTCGAAATATGACCATGGTTTTGAGCCCAGATAAGCAGGCTCAGTTAAAAAATAAGAATAATGACGCCGAAAGCGTTGACAAGTCAAACTCAAAATAAGTCTCAGTAAGACTCTTATAATTTTTATCCGTATTTACCCATCCATCATCTTCGACAAGGAGAGCCCATGCCCAAGATGAAAACTCATAGTGGCGCTAAGAAGCGATTCAAGACTACTGGCACCGGTAAGCTCGTGCGGCGCAAGCAAGGCCGGAATCATATTCTTGAGAAGAAGTCCTCGAAACGAAAGCGTCAACTAGCTCTCGAGGGCGAAATTAGCAAAGCTGACCTTCCCCGCATCAATCAGATGCTGGGCAAATAATTATTA
>DMOB01000024.1:0-24630 GCA_003452475.1 Acidimicrobiaceae bacterium
GGCCGAAGCTAAATCAGCTGTTAACGCGGTTAAGTACCCGCCGCTTGGGGCAAGAAGTTATGGACCTATATTGATTGGGGCGCGAGCAGCTGATCGTGGAGAAAATTACTTCGAAGTTGCTAATAGTCAAACAGCATGTATTCCGATGATTGAAACGCGACAAGCTGTAGAATCCATCGATGACATTCTAGAAGTTGAGGGTGTCGATGCGATATACGTTGGGCCTGCGGACCTGTCAATTAGCTATGGTTTTAGTAACGCATATAGCGATGACAATTCAGGATATAAGGAAGTGCTAGAGCATATTGCTGAACGTTGCGCTGCTCATGGCAAGGTAGCAGGGATTCATTCGACGTCAGGGTTAGCAGCTAATCGGAGATCAAAAGGATTCTCTATGCAAACTGTTTCTGGTGACATGGTGGCATTAGGAAAAGGAAGTCGAAATGATTTAAAAGCTGCAAGAAGTGGTAGTGACGGTGATGGTAACTCGAAAATTTATTGAGGTGAAGTTCTTTGTGAGTTAGTGACTCGAAAGAACTTTCTCAACTATTTCTTGAACGGCTAGAGCTTCATCAAAAGAAGCGATCAGACTAGTTTTGCCTTCGATCATGAGCGCAAGTTGGTCAAGTTGCTGCATGTATGCGTTCGTGCCGAGTTCGGCTCGATCGGTCCCCAGTAAATCTGTCCATCCACCGTTTTCGGATACTTGCAGCCGGTACCAATCCCAAATTCGAACAGCGCTATTGGTTCCTCTTATCGTTAAGTTAACGATATCTGGACCGGCGCCTCCGCTAGTGCCCTTTATCGCTATAGGTTTCCCTCCTGCATCTAGCGATGCTAGAAGATCTGTCTCAGCGAGCTTGCCCGTAGGTCCATCGGGATACGAGATTAAAACGTCATTCAGTGAAGTGGTGCCAAGAGATCGATTGATAATGAAAAGAAAGTGGGATACGACTTCACGAACCCAACCACCTTGATCACGATCGCGTAGCCATTGAGCATTGGTATGCCAGGCCCGAGGCCAATCTCGAAAATGTAAATCTAAGTCACATCGTATTATTTCCCCGAATTCAGGTTGACCAACTATTTCTGACATTTTTGTAGCTGATGGCGCAGCGCTAAATACAAAATTGACCCCGGCTGGAGTTCCGGCTTTATTGACTAAGGTCACCAACTCTCGGCTTTGAGTAATATCAATACCGAGTGGCTTTTCGCAGAAAATAGCTGAATGTGCCGCAACGCATTTTCGCACGTACTCGTCATGGAAAAGTGGGGGTACTGCTATATAAACCGCGCCAGCTGCGTCGATGACTGCAGACGCGCTTTCTGCAATGCGAACTTCTTTTTCATTGGCCTTGCATGCTGCTGGGTCAGGATCCCAAGCTGCTATTAGATCAAAACTGTCATGCAAATTGAACTGCTCGACAAACCTTGACCCAACTGTTCCTAGTCCGATTATGCCAACAGAGTGCTTCATGATTAAGAGTCCTTCAGGGGAGATGTGCGGTCGACAATTGCAAAACCAAACTCCGGCTATAGCAACCAGAACACTAGCCACATATAAAGCAACAGGCATTGATGCGATCTCGCTTATTAAGCCAAGCCCAGGAGGGCCCAACACAAATCCTAGATCCCCTACAGATCGGTAAATGCCAATTCCTAAGCCCCTTAAATGTTCAGGGAAAAGTTCTGCGATGTAGGCGGCTCACCTGGTTCATGCACCTTCTCGTGTTATCAGCAACTGAACAAGTATTCAGTTATAAAGGCGAAGATCGATGGATCTTACTACGATGGGGGCAAGGCAATAGGAGTGTTTCATGCAGGTTGACCATCCAATTATTTCAGCAGATTCGCACATAGCTGAAGCTCCCAATACGTACACGGATTATATTGATCCGAAATGGCGTGATGTAGCTCCCCATGTTGTGGAGACTGAAGATAAAGGCGACTTGTACGTTATTGATGGGATGAAACGAACAATCAATATGGGTTTGATAGCAGCTGCAGGTCAAGCTCCTGAGGATTTGAACCCAAAAGCGAAATGGCACGAGCTTCCCATAAGCAGTTGGGATTCCGATTACAGAATTGCCGATCAAAATAAAGACGGAGTATCTGCAGAAGTTATTTACCCATCAGTCGGAATGGTTCTGTGTAACCATCCTGATGAGGACTATAAAAAAGCATCAATGGATGCATACAATCGTTGGATTAGCGATTATTGCTCTGTGGATACAAATCGATTACTGGGGATAGGGCAAACGCCTCTTCGTTCAGTAGCCGAAGGTATTTCAGATCTTGAAAAAATGAAAAATGCAGGATTGCGTGGTGTGATGATGCCGGGTAACCCTTGTACTGAGTTCGATTTTGATGACCCTCAATGGGATCCCTTTTGGGAAGCAGCGACTGATTTAAAAATGCCTGTTTCCTGGCACATTCTTACGACTCGAGAGTCAGGTAAACCTAGAGGTCCAAAGGCTAATTCCTTTATGACTATTATCCGGGCGAATCAAGACATTATGGGCACCCTGGTTTTCGGTGGAGTTTTTGAACGAAACCCTGGCCTTAAAGTTGTTTGTGTGGAAGCGGATGCAGGATGGGTCCCTCATTACATGTACAGAATGGACCATGCCTATAACAGGCACCGATTTTGGTTGCCGCCGGGACAAGAGCTATCTAAATTACCGAGTGAGTACTTTAGCGAGCATATCTACACCACATTTCAGGATGACTGGGTTGCCTTTAAAATGGTTAACGATGTTAATCACAAAAGACTTCTATGGGCGAATGATTTTCCACATAGTGATAGCACCTGGCCCTGGAGCCAAGATCTTCTGGACAAACATGCAGCTAACCTTTCGGCTGATCAGCGTATAGATATCTTATGCAACAACGTTGCCGAGCTTTACAATATTGATGTTTCCTCTCTCCCTATTGGCGGAGACAGGCTTGTAACAGCTACTTCATAGCTAGTTTGTTAGTTTGAATTAGTGCTTGCGGCATGTGTCTTAAGAACACGAAGTTATAAGTGGTTAATAGGGGATAGTATCCGGTAATGGATATAGTTTCGGCTCGGCTCAATGTAAGCGATTTTTGTGCTGCTCAAGAGGTATATCACGCTAATGGTTGGACTGACGGGCTTCCGGTTGTTCCTCCAACTAGAGCGTTAGTTGAAGATTGTCTTAACTGGGCAATGTTAACCCCTGAACATGTAGTCGGTATTGAACCAGTGCGAGAGAGAGCCATCACTGCAGAAAAACTTGCGATTAACGCGGTTATGGCTGGTTGCTTGGCGATGCATTTCCCATTAGTAGTGACAGCATTGACGGCGATGTTGCATAAAGATTTCCTGCTTCACGGGGCGACGGCATCGACCGGCGGATCAGCAGTATTACTGATTGTTAATGGGCCAATCCGCCGTGAGCTCGAAATGACAACGGAGTTTAACGTTCTAGGTAACAGCGATCGAGCATCTGCGACGGTTGGCCGAAGCATCCGGTTAGCTTTAATGAATCTGTTAAATGTTCGACCTGGAGAAATTGATCGTTCAACCCTTGGTCATCCGGGTAAATTTAGTTATTGCGTAGCTGAAGATGAAGAGAATTCCTGCTGGGAGTCTCTAGCCTCTGAGCGGCTGGGCGACTCAAATGTATCTGCCGTTACAGCGATGGCAGCTATGGCCCCTAGGCAGGTGATGAACGAATGGACCACAGATCCAAGAGAAATTTGCGAAACCTTTTCGGCAGAGATCAGGTCGAACCAATTGAATTATTCGATTTGGCCGGGTAATTATGTGCTGATAATTCCGCCCCAACTGAGAGCACATTTCGAAATAGCAAAATGGACGAAGAGTGATATCAAAGAATGTGTTTTTGAACGTGCTCGGGTGCTTCGTGGAGAGTGGGCAAATGTGGGGAAAGGTTCGGTTGTGAAAGATCGTGCTGACCGTGAGTACCCTGCGCTAAGCGAGCCAGATGACCTGATGATTGTTGCGGCTGGTGGCCCGGCTGGGGGATTTGCTGCAATCATACCGCCTTGGCTAGGTTCAAAAAGTCGTGCATCGACAGCTGCTGTTGGTGCATGTGTCGATTGTGAGGTGTTGTAAGGATGGAGCTTCTAAACCCGAGCTATGAAGAAACAAAAATAAATCAGAGGCCAGCAGATCGATTGCTTGAATTGCGTGGAAAAACAGTTGGAATTATTTCGAATGGTAAAGAAAATACTGCACCATTTTTTGAATATCTATCTCGAATTTTAGAAAAAAAATATGGCGTTCTCAGGGTTGTGCACACGATTAAAGACAACTACAGCGCTCCCGCCGAAGATGAGCTCATGGCTGAAATTATTGGTTGGGATGCTGTCCTAAGTGGCGTGGGGGATTGAGGCAGCTGTTCGTCATCCAGTTTGGTTGACGCGGTTATTGCCGAGCGTTATGGAGTGCCGGCTATGAGTATTATGACTAGTGCCTTTGTAGACGCGGCTGAGTTGATGGCGCGAGTTCAAGGCGTACCGGATCATCGATTCGCTGTCATTGAACATCCAATTGCAAGCGCTGATACGACTGGGTTGAGGGAGCGAGCCGAAGTCGCAGCCGCTGTTTTTGCAGAAGTGGTGTTGGTCAGTTAGATGTTTTCAAATCGAGCGTAATCGAGAGGCAAAGCAGTCGTTTTCTTTAAACTCTCCATTTCGAAAATAGTCCTGACGTCGTACAACGAAACGCGATTTATAAGGCGTTTGTAAAAATTGTCGTAGGTTCGAATATCGGGAACTATCACTCGAAGCATGTAGTCGATTTCCCCGGAAGTACGGATCGCTTCGATGATCTCCGGAAATTCTTCGATCGCAGTTTGAAAGCCCTGCAACCACAAGGCTGAGTGATCATTAGTCCGAATTTGAACTAGGGCATTGATTCCGAGATTAAGTAACTCAGGATCAAGTAATGCAACTCGGTCAAGGATCACTCCTTCTCTGATTAGGTTTTGAACTCTTCGCCAGCAGGGTGTCGCTGTTAGGCCAACTTGTTCACCAAGTTCGCGCGCCGAGATAGAAACGTCTGTTTGTAATATATGCAGGATTTCCCGATCAATAAGATCCACAATAAAATATTATATTAATAAAAAGATAAAATATAGTATAATATTGCTTAAAATTGACTCAGACGGGCAAAAAAACAAAACAACTTCGTACCGTATCGTCTAATTTTCGAATTATGAAGATCCGAAATTATTTCACGGAGCATCCAGCGTCAGTCGGTGAGTCTTATCGCCAGCATTTGCGCGTCGCCACTCGATACAGTGCGCAACTGTTTCTCGCTGCCGGTGCGTGCGCTGTGCACGCAGTAATTCCAAAGTTATTCACAACGACTGCAAGCACGAAAATTAAAGATTTACATAGTCAGATGGTAGAAAGTGGTAGAACTAAATTGAAAATGTAGCTGGTCTTATGGAAACATGAGTCATAGTTTGACTGCCGAGTACCCCCAAATAGCCTGATGGTGAGAGTGTTGGTTCATGGCACCACAAGATGTTCTAAACAGAGATGATGGAACGAAGGTTTGCCCGTGGGGAGAAGGCCATAGAGACTATGCTGAGTATCACGACCAAGAGTGGGGTGTTCCAGAGTTCAACGACTTTCGACTGTATGAGAAAGTTTGTTTAGAAGGTTTTCAGGCAGGCTTGTCATGGCTGACGATTCTCAGGAAGAGAGAAAATTTCCGAAGAGCTTTTTTAAATTTTGATATAGAAAAAGTAGCCGGATTTACTGATTTAGATGTGGCACGTCTCATGAAAGACGCTGGAATTATTCGACATCGTGGCAAGATAGAAGCAACGATCACAAATGCACAAGAAGCTCTTCGGGTAATTGAAAGATATGGAAGTTTGTCTTCTTTTCTGTGGAGTTTCGAACCAGATAATTTGGAAGTAAATGTTGTTAACGGTGGTCAACTAGGTAGGTCAGTTAGTGAGGAATCAATTCAAATGAGTACAACTTTAAAGAAATTAGGTTGGAAATTCGTTGGACCGACTACCTGTTATTCTCTGATGCAGGCGAATGGTATTGTCAATGATCATCTTCCCGATTGTTACCGATGGTCGGAAATAGAAGAGTTAAGGAGCGTTTTGACACGACCATAATCCTGTCAAAATCGTGTCGGAGTTATAGCCCTTGGTGAAAATTTGAAATCTAAACAAACCAGTTAAAAAGGTTTCAAAAGCGTATTATCGTTAACGTGAATGTTGATGAAATAAATGAGGTCCCTCTCCCGTATGAAGGAGATCGCCAAGCATTTAGTGTCTGCTTCGGATGCGGAGCACAAAACCAGCAAGGCCTTCGATTAAATTTTTCTCAATACAAAGACGGGACGATCGAAACTAAGCACAACGTAGCGTTTCATCATTGTGGCCTCGAGACCGTGGTGCATGGCGGTATCCAAGCAACAATCTTAGACGAGGTAATGGGTGTGGCTGCTCAGACTTCTATCCAAAGCTCGAGCTCGGATGCGGCCTGCGTTACGGCAGAAATGCATCTCACATACAGGCGACCTGTGCCGATGTCTATAGAGGTAGTGGCGCGAGCTAAACTCGTCGCAATTGAGGGCAGGGATATTCATGTGTCGGGAGCTATTTATGGTGTAGATGGTTCAGAATTAACGTCTGCAGTATCTCGATGGAGACAGCTGCGAACTTAAAGGCTTTCAACAATTCTTAGTTTGACGAAGCCCTAATTCGGTTACTAGATGAGTCATCGGAATGTCGTGAGATTCAGAAGGCAGCTGTTCGAAAATAAGGTCTTCGGTGGTTACTCCAATCATGAGACAGCTGGGGTTTAGTTTCGGGAGCAGTTGGTCATAATATCCTGAACCATGACCGAGTCGGTTCCCAAATTCGTCAAATGCAATACCGGGGACCAGGCTGACGGTGATCTTATCTAGTTCGACTATTCCTGAGTTCTCTTTTGGTTGTAGGAAGCCAAATTGATGAATTTCAGTCGTATCGGTAGCAAGGTGCACTGTTAGACAACCAACTTCTGGGGTTCGAGTAACAGCGAAGTTGCTCCAACCCAAGGCATCGGCGAGAGGGTCCAAAGTAATTTCATTTCCGAATGCTCTATAGAAAAGAAAAATTCCGCTGGTTGGTTCCAGAAATTTTTTAAGGTGTTGAATTATTGTGTTTCTTGAATTTTCCGATCGTGAGCATTGGATCGAACGTAAGAATATTCGCCAGTCAGATTTACTAGAGAGGTGGGTGAGCGGTGGCAAGTTAACCCCCACTTACATTTGCTTCAGCGTCTGGGCTTAGTTTTACGTCAGCGTCAGGGTTTTGAAGCCAACCATCTGGCAGAGAGACTTTTCGAGGTCCTCCGGTGTGGCTTCTCTTAACGCGAACTCCTTCTAAGGGGAGTACTTGATCGAAGTCAAATTTGTTGGTAACTGCTTGCAGCTCATCTTTAGAAGAAACGGCGTGGAGAAGGCGCCTAGTTTCTTTACCGACTGGATATCCAGCAACGTACCAGCCGGCATGTTTCCGAAATCTTCGAACAATACTTTCCTCGGGATCTTCGAAATAAAAGTTTGTGAGCTTGTCGAGATGAGTCAGCATGGTGTTGGCTACGAGACCTAATGTGGGTCTGGTATAAGATGGCTCGCGTCCGCTTAGTACCGATACTAAGTCGTTGAAAAGCCATGGGCGCCCCAAACAACCTCGACCAATTTCGATCCCGGCGGCACCAGTATGTCTAAGCATTCGTAATGCATCCCAAGGCTCCCAAATATCACCATTTCCGAAAACTGGGATATTAATGTGCTCGACTAAAAGTCGAATAGCGTCCCAGTCGGCATGGTCAGAATAAAGATCGTAAGCAGTTCGTGCGTGAAGAGTAACGCCTACACATCCTGCATCTTCAGCTATTTTTCCACTATCGAGAAAAGTTAGATGATTGTCGTCGATACCTTTGCGAAACTTGATTGTGACAGGGACATCCTCTGCTGCGTCGACAGCTGCTTTCACAATGCTGTACAAGAGCTTTCTTTTGGCAGGGATTGCTGCCCCGCCGCCATTGCGAGTTACTTTAGGAGCAGGGCATCCAAAGTTCATATCTAAATGATCGATATTGAGTCGTTCTCGAAGTAATCGTACTGAGAGGGCTACGTATTCGGGGTCAGTTCCGTATAGCTGAACAGATCTAATGGGCTCATTTGCGCCAAATTCAGCAAGTTTCCAAGTGAGCGCATTTTCTTCTACGAGGGCACGGGCTGTAATCATCTGATTGACATATAGACCTGCGCCCCAATCTAAGCAAAGAGAACGGAAAGGCCAATCAGTAACACCAGCCATGGGAGCAAGAACAACGGGTGTCTCCAAACGAATAGGACCCAGTTCTACAGGTTTGAATTCGTTCTCAGCGGCAACAGAAACCCCTTCGTTGAGGGGACTTCGATAGGAACTTGTCATGGTGTCTCTCTGCCAGGAAGACGTATTCCAAAATCGGAAAGAGTTTCGACAGTTTCAGTAAGAGGAAGTCCTACGACGTTAGTGTAACTACCGTTAATAGACCGGACTAGGGTGCTGCCAAGGCCTTGGATCGCATATGCACCCGCTTTCCCTTCAAATTCAGCTGTTTCTAGGTACCAAGTAATTGTTGCCTGGTCCAGCTCGACGAATTCCACGGCAGTGGTAACGAGCAAAGTCTCGACTCTAGATTTCGACTTGATAGTAACGCCAGTATGAACCTCATGCATTTTTCCGGATAGACGCGTCAACATCTCAGAAGCATTTTTTTTGTTAGATGGTTTTCCAAGAATATCTCCTTGAAGGGAAACGCATGTATCAGCAGCCAAAATCACAGCCGTGTTGTTGACAGTCTGAGTTGCTGCTTTCTCGACAGATATACGTTTCACATAGGCAGCTGCTGACTCGAATTGGGAGACTGATTCATCAATGTTGGGGTTGATTACACAAAATTTAATTCCGAGAGATTGAAGTAGCGCTTTGCGACGAGGAGAACTTGACGCAAGAGTCAAAAAAGGTTGCACAAAGATAGTTTGGCTGGCTAAACGCTTAGATGCCAAGACAAAGAGCGGAAATTCGTTCTTTTAACGGTGACTAAAATTGGTTAAATCTCACCGGGCATTAATCAGAGAGCAAAGATTTGTTGGGCAGTTAGTTTTAAGTTAGCTGATGGTAATTTATTGGGTCTTCGATAGTGCATGAGCTCGAAGTGTTGTTGATTATGAGAAACATAGGATGTTTTGCCTGATTTAACTACTTGAAATTTTACGATTTGTTATTTATTTTTCAAAGCTTCGGCTAAGCCCAATTGGGATCGTATTTAATCTTAAATCCTGTTTACAAAAATCAACTTAGGTTTGATGAGGCAAAGCTCTGGACAATTCGTTACTGTTTGGCCAGTGGAATTCAACTTAGCTCGAATAATTGCAACTATTGCTGAAAAGCAACCTGACCGTGTTGCTCTGATGCATCGAGGAAACGAAATAAAATTTCCGACCTTTGTAGAACGATTCCGCCGTTTAGGTGGAGCTTTCGAATCAGCAGGCTATGGCTGTCGAGTTGAGCGGCTAAATTTACAAGGTCATGAGAGTGGTCAAGATCACATTGCTTTGTACCTAAATAACGGTCCGGAATATTTAGAAGCTATGTTGGGTGCTTGGTCAGCTCGTGCAGCGACCTTCAACGTCAACCATCGGTACGTATCTGAAGAGCTCAAATATTTATTTGAAGATAGCCAAGCACGAGTGATCATAGTTCATTCTATGTATGCACCTAATTTGCTGGAGATTCTTCCTGAACTTTCCAATATTGAGTTGATAATACAAATCCCAGATGATTCCGGGAATGGGCTTATTCCTGGGGCGATAGATTACGAAACGTTTCTATCTTCGAGTGATCAGCGTCAGCTCACTGATTGTTCGCCGGATGACCTTTATGTCTTGTACACGGGTGGCACTACAGGAATGCCAAAAGGTGTTCTATGGAGGAACGCTGATTTTTTTGTTGGAGCCCTTGGCGGTTCCAATCGAAAAGAAGGTAGAGAGTACGAGTCGTATGAGGAGATAGCCGAGGCAGCTTCGCGAGGGACCCTTCGATGGATGACAAGTGCACCGTTTATGCATGGAGCGGCGCAGTGGATTGCCTTACAAGCTTTGTCAATGGGGCACACCGTGGTGCTTCCCGATGTTACCGACCGCTATGACGCAGCGAGCGTTCTGAAAGCTTGTGACCGTGATGCGGTTGAGTTTTTACAGATTGTTGGTGACGCGTTCGCTCGACCGCTGCTTGACGCGGTCGATAGCGGCGCTCCCATCCCAGCCAATTTACGATCAATCATTAGCGGCGGTGCAGTGCTAAATGCTGGATTAAAGGCCGAGTTGAAAACCACTTTTGAGGGAGTAACGATTCGAGACTCTATAGGTTCGAGCGAAACTGGAGTCCAAGGAAGTAACGTGAGTGGGAAAGGCGAAAGAGTCAGTACCGGTGATTTTGAACCGGCGCCAGGTTCAACAGTTATTAGTGCTGATATGGATCAGAAGTTAACTCCAGGAAGTAACGAAATCGGTTGGTTCGCCATGTCTGGGAGAGTCCCATTGGGATATTTCGGTGATGCAGCTAAGACATCAAAAACCTTTCCTGTGATAGAGCATGTGAGAATGTCAGTGCCGGGAGATAGAGCGCGATTACTTTCTGATGGTCGAATTGAGGTCCTCGGGCGTGATTCAGTAACTATTAACTCAGGCGGTGAGAAAATTTTTGCTGAAGAAGTGGAAAATGCTATCAAAGTTCACGAAGCAGTATATGACGCGGTGGTTTGCGGTAGACCAAGCGAACGGTGGGGTAGCGAAGTAGTAGCAATTGTGCAGCTTGTAAGCGATGGCAGCATAGATAGTGCAGCTTTGATACAACATTGTGAAAATCACATTGCTCGTTACAAGTTACCGAAAGTTGTTAAGTTCGTGAGTGAGGTCTTGCGTAGCCCCGCAGGGAAGCCTGATTATCGTTGGGCGGCATCGGTTGCGATTGAAGACAAGACTTGAGTGATTTAGAAGCTGAGCGTCGAGGGATTCAAAAACGCGTAGTACGTGTTTTGCAGCTTGGCGTTATTCCGGGTGGACTGGGAATGACATCAGGCTATGCGGCAGCCGCCTTGCTTGGTAGCGAGATAACCGGCAGCGAGACGAAGGGCGCATTGGCGGCGATGTGTTTGAGTCTTGGGGGAACGCTATTGGGTCTTCCATTGGGAGTCATCATGGCGCGAAAAGGCCGCCGGGTAGGTCTCACAATCGGATACCTCTCGGGAGTGCTGGGAGGATGTTTGGCTTCGGTAGCGGCGTTAACCGGCATCTACATCTTATTAGTATTAGGGATGGTCCTGATTGGGTCTGGGCAAGCATCAAACTTGGCTGCTCGTTATACCGGTGCTGATTTGGCAAGTGATCAGGACCGGGCTGAGAGTATGAGCCTTGTGATGTGGGCGAATACGGTTGGCTCGGAGCTTGGTCCAACAATAGGGCTTGGTTTAACGTCGCTCGGTTCGGAAAATTCGACGGCTCGATTTGCTTTGCCGTACATTTTTTCGACTGTCTTGTTTTCGGTCGCAGCATCCATAATTTTCAAATCATTGAAGCCGGATCCACTGCACATCGCAGCTAAATTCGGAGGGGTAAGTGACATTAAGCCCCCTAGTTTCTCGGCGCTTAAAAAACTTGTTTCTCATCCGACAGCTCGGCTCGGATTGCTGGGCATGATGCTTTCTCAAGCAGTGATGGTTGGTGTCATGACTGTCACCCCGCTTCATATGAAAGATGGCGGGCAATCTACTGCGTTCATCGGGCTAATGATTTCTCTACATATTGTTGGTATGTATGCTTTTTCTCCGCTGGTGGGCAGATTAACAGACCGCTTTGGCTGTGAAGTAATGATTGGGCTTGGGGCCTTGATGTTGGCTCTGGGTGCAGAAGTAGCCAGCCACACCAGTGCACCGGACGCAATGGGCCACATTGTTGGACTCTTCTTAGTTGGGGTAGGTTGGAATTTCTGTATCGTCGCTGCAGGGTCTTTAATAGTTAGTGCATTTGAACCTGGTATTCGGGTAGCGACTCAGGCAAGCGCTGATGTCCTTATGACTGCCACTGGCGCTACTGCTGGTATCTCTTCAGGTTTGGCAGTTGAGCAGCGGAGTTTTCATGATCTTGCTCATTGGGCAATGTTTGTTGGGTTAGCGTTAGCAGTTATCGCAGCGAGTTCTGTTGTTCGCCGACACAAAGTAGTAAAAAATGATGAGGTTCCGGTTATCTGAATAGAGGGGAATAGAAATGACTTTTCATCACGTTGCATATGCAACAAAAGATCTTGAAGCAACTCGCCACTTTTATGAGGATCTTTTTGGTTTTCCTTTAATCCACACTGAAGTTGTAGATACCGGTGATTCTTGGATGAAACATGTTTTTTTTGATTCTGGTGACGAGGAGTGTATTGCTTTTTTTGCCTTCGAAAATATAGGTGAGCAAAGCCACTGGGCATCCGACGTCAGCAGTGCGGTCGGATTACCGGTTTGGGTAAATCATGTAGCCTTCAAGGCTTCGAAAGAGCAACAAGATCGAACTCGAGCACGAATGGAAATAGAGGGAATTTCACCGACCATGGATTTAGATCATGGTTGGTGTGCATCGCTATATTACTTAGATCCTAACGGAGTGCTCGTGGAGCTCTGTCGAGACACCCCGGGAATCACTCGAGATGAGAAAACTGCTCGACGGCTGTTAAGTAAGCCGATTGGGCAGAAAGAATAGAGTGTTGAACGTTGCCCGCGAATTTGTCGGATTAGAGTCACCAATAATTGGCCGCTCGGGCGCTGGGGGGCACCCATGCCAAGGCATCTATTATCGTCCCAGTGAAATGCAACCTAAGGTTGCTGTTATAGCCACTCATTACAATATTGATTTTAGTGAGCATTATTTAGCTGAATACTGTGCAAAGAGGGGACTCGGGTTTCTTGGATGGAATACCCGATTTCGAGGTGCTGAACCTTATTTCTTACTTGATCATGCGGTTGCTGAAATTGGTGTTGGGATCCGTTGGTTACGAGAGGTTAAAAAAGTAGAAAAAATAGTATTGTTAGGAAACTCAGGTGGCGGGTCTTTGATGGCTGCATATCAGTCGCAGGCAGTGGATCCAAATTTGAAGCCTGAGTATGGTAGGAAGAACATCATTGACTCTGCTTACAACTTGTGGCCAGCTGATCTTTATGTCTCGTTACCTGCGCACCCTGGGCGACCAGCCGTTCTAACTAATTGGATGGATCCATCTATCTCAGATGAAAATGACCCATTGAGTTTAGATGCAAGTTTGGATCCCTTTTCTGAATCTAGAGAGATACCATTTACTCTCTCTTTTATCGCTTCGTATCGCAAAGGACAAAGGGCGCGCAATGAACGCATAAGTCAATGGTGCAAAGATGAAATTGACCGACTGTCAGAACAAGGAGTCCACGATCGCCTTTTTACTACAAGCCGATTATGGGCAGATCTTAGAATGATCGATGGAAATATAGACCCAAGCCAGAGAGAAACGCCAAGTTGTTATTTAGGAGATCCGCGAAAAGCTAACTACGGTGTTTATGGGGTTGGCACAGTAAGCACTTGCCGAACCTGGCTTTCAATGTGGAGTCTAAGCGATTCTCAATGTAGTGCAGAGAGGCATTTGGCGCGGATTAGAGTTCCAACCTTGGTGATTGATGCCGATCGAGATACGGGCGTATACCCCAGTGATACAGGCGCGATTATCGAAAACTTAGCGTCAGAGGACGTGACCGCAGTTACTTTCCATACCGACCATTACCTTTTAGATGGCACAAAAACTAGGGATTCTGTGGCCGATTTACTTACTGATTGGATTAAATCTCGCTGCTAATCTTGGAAAAGGCTATTCAAGGCATGTGGCATAGACGAGGAGTCTGGCGAAGCTATAGCTTTGATCCGAGAAAGGTATGAAACCGAAATGAAGTCGTGAAGAATAGCTCCTGTGTCGGACATTGTTGGAAGCTCTTTGAGAGGAGCATCCGTCCAAGTCATCTCGACCGTGTATGCATCGGGATCTGTTGGAACTCGTTGAAGCTCAATCTTGCTGATACCTCGAGGTGGCTCTTCTCCGAGTTCAGTAAATTTCCATCCGTTCATTTCAGAAATTTCTAGATTCGGTACGTTCAAATTCACTACAGGGGTATCTAGATGAATATCAGAAGCCATAGCTTTAAAAACATGACCTGCAACTTGGGCAGCAGAATGCCATTTTTGGCCAACAATCGCGTCTGCCCAGGATTGATCCTCAGTCCCGAGTCCCCGAACACTTTGACTAACCGCTAACCCTGGGATACCAGCATTTCTGCCTGTTAATGTGGCGCCAACTGTTCCAGAATGGTAGACCGAGCGACCGACATTAGCGCCGGGGTTGATTCCAGAAACGATGAAGTCTACCTCTCCGAAAGTGCCTAATCGGGCAAACATTGCGCACAAAGCTGGAGGACCAGCGACCGTCCAAACTTCGCTAAGACCTTCGATCTTACGGCGTCTCACTTCAGGGCTAGTTAGATGTATCGGTCCTAGCGCAGCTCCTGCCCCGGAGTACTCACTGTCGGGAGCTACGACTATTACTTCACCGAACGTGCTCATATGATGAGCGAGTACGTGTAGACCTTCCGAGTCTATTCCATCGTCATTTGTCACCAAAATCTTCACGCAGTTAACTTAGCTGGTAGAGCTAAATAAGTGATTATTTGCAGCTCACTGAAAGTCAATAGAACCGGTTACTCGATGAGTCGGGCCGGGAAACCACCTTTTGATATCGGACTCCAACGTTCGACAGACAACTCAAGTAACACTTTGCCCTGCTTAACCATTGCTGATTTGTATTCTTCCCAGTCAGGGTGGTCGCCACTAATAACTTGAAAGTATTCGCAAAGTCCATCAAGGGCCGCAGGTAGATCGAGTACTTCGATATGTCCATCAACTTGAACCCATTCAGAGTTGAATTCTTCTCCCATCACGCATATGGAAGCTTCCGGATTACGCCTTGCGTTAGCGACTTTCACTCGTTCTGGGTAGCTGGAAATTAAAATTTTACCGCTGGAGTTAACGCCCATAGTGACTAATGACATTTGAGGTCTTTTGTCTTGTCTTTGAGTAGAAAGGATGCCTTTGTGGCGAGGTCGAATAAAATTAAGCAATTCGTCTCGCTCAACGCTCCTGTTGGTGGCAATATTTCGTGTCATGGGCACTCACAATATAACCAGTACGAAAGTAGTGCGAATGTTGCACACTTCTGATGTCCATATCGGATACGTGAAAGGCCCAGGTTTCGAACACCGAGTTGTTTGTCAATGTGTGGTACATGCCCTAGCGGCGACAGCGGTAACCTGTGACGTTGATGTAATAGTGGTCGCAGGTGATTTATTTGATCATGGCCGACTTGAGAGCGAAGTCGTTTTAGAAACCTTAGAAATTTTAACGAAAACTGAAATACCGGTCGTAATTATTCCTGGTAATCATGATGTGCACGACCAGGGATCACTCTGGGAGCGTTGTCATGAAGAAGTCTCTCGTTCGGGAGTTCTCTTGTTGGAAAACGTAGAAGGATCTCAGCTTGAATTACTAGACGGGGATTTGACGATTTGGGGACGAGCGATGGCTGAGCATGAGCCCGGTTACAGACCATTAAGCAACTCTCCGAAAAGACCGACTAGTGGTTGGTACGTTGTAGCAGGACACGGACATTTGAACTTGACGAGTGATGACGCACATCGATCTTCGCCGATTACATATCAAGAGATTCTAGATACTGACGCAGATTATGTGGCGTTAGGTCATTGGCATGTGTTGACTGATGCTAGCCACGGCGGAGTGAAGGCCTGGTACCCTGGAGCGCCGATGGGTAAACCTGGTAACGGGTCAGCGAATTTAGTTGTTTTTGGTGAATCTGTTTCGGTCGAGTGTGTGGCGGTAAACCCGTCTGAGCAAGGCTGCTAAGGGCGTAAAGTTATTATTGCTCCTCGATTGTGGCAATTTTACTTGTCAAATGTTCATAATTTTCCATAAGTTTCGCAGCTTGTTTGCTTGTTTCTTCATGTTCTCTGGTCAGAGTTCGAAGAACTTCCGCATCCTCGTAGGTCTTTGGATCTGCGAGTTGCGTTTGAATTTCAGTTACTCTTTTCTCCACTTTTTCCCAATTCAGTTCAACTCGATTGAGTTGTTTTTTCAGGTCCCTCGTTGCCTGATGACGCTCATTTCTATGCTCTGCAGCAGATCGACGTTCTTGTTTGACGGGAGCTGATTTTGTTTTACGCGAATGATTACTGTTGGATCTTGAAGGCGTATTCAATGAATTCCCTGGCCGAAGTAGATCCTCTTCGACGCCTTGATGCCAAATTGCTTGACCATCACGAACAACGATAAGTGCATCGGCCACATTTCGAATGAGGTGACGGTCGTGGGTCACAAGGAGAACAGTCCCAGGATAAACAGATAGAGCATCTTCTAGAAGGTCGCAGCTGGGTAAATCAAGATGATTTGTGGGTTCGTCCAAGATTAGAAGATTGACAGGGTTAGCCATCACTTCTGCTAGGGCGAGTCTGGTCCTTTCGCCACCAGAAAGATTTGCAATTCTGCGATCAACCATTTCGCCACGAAACCCAAATCCGCCGAGAATGGTGCGAAGATTGCGAGTGCCAGGATCACCAATTGATGACTTGAATTCAGCCAGAACTGTATTATCCAAGTCCATCACTTCGGTGAGGTGTTGAGAAAACGTTGCGTAGTCAACGTTGTTGCCTAATTCGACTTTTCCGTGAGATGCGGTGAGTTCACCGGTCAGCAGCTTTAAGAGTGTTGTTTTTCCAGCACCATTTGGGCCCACGAGAGCAATTTTGTTGCCTCTTTCAATAACAAAACTAAGATTGCCGAGTACAGTTTTTCCGTCGTAACCCACCGACGCATCTGTTATCTCTGCCACGATTCGAGAAGATCGCTGAGGCGCAGGAAACTCAAAACGTGCTCGAAGCTCTTTTTTTTCAGGGACCTTAATCCGATCAATTTTTTCGAGCGCTTTCACGCGACTCTGAACTTGTCTTGCTTTAGTTGCCTTATATCGAAAGCGTTCAATAAATTTTTCTGTGTGCGCTAGGCGGCGAGATTGTTGTGCGGCGGCCGCTTCTATCTGCGCTAGACGTTCTTCTCGCGCTATTACGAACTCGGCGAATCCGCCGACGTATTCGTGGCTGCCGTTGCTATCGATTTCGATAACTCGATTAGCTACGTTATCTATGAAGTCTCGGTCATGACTGACAAATAGTAGTGAGCCATGCCAATCGGAAAGTTGATCTTCCAACCATGCAACGGAGTCGACATCAAGATGATTTGTAGGTTCGTCAAGAATCAGAATATCCGGGCGCGACAACAAAAGACGCGCAAGAGATACTCTCATTCGCCAACCACCCGATAGCTCTCGGACCTGGCGATCTGTGCTATCTCCGCTAAACCCGAGGCCGGCAAGAACGCGATGGGCTTCGGCCTCTATCGAGTAGCCACCTAATTGCTGAAAACGAGATTGGACTTCACCATACTCAGCAAGAATTCGCTCATGGTCTGATGTATCGGGTGAACCTAGCTGAAGCTCTAATCTACTGAGTTTGCTAGCAGCTTCATTTATCTGCTTGGCTCCTTCAAGTGTGACTGCAAGAATTGTCCCGTCAAGCTCATCATCGAGTTCTTGAGGTAAGTAGCCGATTGTCATTTCTTTTGGTCGGTGCACCTGACCACTATCAGGTTCTCTACTCCCAATCAAAATTTCAATTAGCGTAGTTTTTCCTACACCGTTGCCGCCAACTAGAGCGATTCGGCGTCCGCTTGAAAGCTGAATGCTGACGTCGCGAAACAGTGTCCTAGGTTCATATTTTTTCGTTAGACCAGTGGCGGTTAGCACGTCTGAGAACCCTATCGGTGAGGACAGCTAGAGATACGTTCTTTCGGTGACTTAGGCGCAACAATGAATGCTGCGGCGATCATGGTACATACTGGGACTATTGACAATAGAGCGTTGAGTCGGTTGTAAGAGGCTGTGAGATTGAACCCGACTGCTATCACGAGAGGCCCCATAGCAGAAGCCCCCACGCCAAATGCGGTAGCCACGCCTCTAATCGCGCCGATGTTGGCGGTACCAAACCATTTAGGGTAGAGAACCGATGTTAGTGCTCGAATTGAGCCACCATTAACCCCTAAAAGAAGAGAATAGAAAGCCGCTGTAAATCCGGGGCTAACCCATATATATGAGATGTGGGCTGCGGCTAGCGAAAATTGACAGGTAATTAATAAAAATCTCGCTGATACCTTATCAGATAGCCATGCCCAAATAAATCCTGCCCCGATGGTGCCTGCAATTTGAGGAATAAAAATTGCTGCTGCCTGAGATGTAGTAAGTCCTGAAGAGGTCATCAAAGCGAAATGATGAAATGTTAATCCAGTTATCAGAAGAGATGATACAACCATTACAAGCGTCAGAACCCAGAAGGCTGAGGTACGCAGAGCTTGCCCAACCGTGTACTGCGGCTTTTTGATTCCCGAATCCGCACTAGGAGTTGCTTGACCATCTGGATGCTGGCCAAGGCTTTCAGGACAGTCAGCCATGAAGATTGCTGTCGCGGGTACAATTGAAACAAAGACTACTGAACCAGCTATCGCCCAGGCCCAGCGCCAGCCGACCGCCTCAATCAGTGCAGTTAAAAGGATGGGTGCGGTAGCCATCATTCCAGCTGAAATAGTCATGGATATGCCAAAAGCAAGACCACGGCGCTGGTCGAACCATAGAGCGATACTTGTTTGGCTAACTAAACTTAGGGCTCCTTGGCCGAGCATGCGGATACCTATAAATCCAAAAATTAAGCCAGTGAGATTTTGAACTAAACCCATGTGAACTACAGCGGCAGAAAACAAAGTGGCAATAATAATCATCGTGAACTTAACGCCTCGACGATCAATCCAACGGCCGATTGCCGGCATCGCCAAGGATCCGGTGATGGTCCCTACAAGGTAGGCACTCGAGACTGTGGTGTCGGTAAGTCTTAAATCGGTTGTTATTTCATCTATGAAAGAGGAAACACCAATGGTTTGGCCTGGCCCCGTGAGGGCTATGGCAACAGTACTAAGAGCGAGGATCCACCAACCACGAAAAGCTGATTTTTCGGAGGCATTATTCACTGAGTTGGATGCTTACAGTGCCCAACGGACCCGCATCTGTAGCCACCAGATCGTTTGTTTGACTTTCGTTAATACCAGTACATGCACCAGTGGTAACGATTGAACCTTGGGGTAGTTCGATACCGCGACCAGATAGATGGTTGCAAAGCCACGCAAGTGACTCGAAGGGGTCACCAAGAACTTCGGCTCCGGTGCCGGAGCTAACTTTGGTGCCGTTAATTAAGGTAGAAATAGATAGCCGGCTTAGATCACCAAGTTTACTTGCAGGAACTTCATCTCCAAGAATCAGACCAGCGTGGGCTACTCCATCAGCGACTAAAAGAGCGGGAGGAACAGCGAAATTGGTTTCAAAACGGGTGCAAACGAGTTCTATAGCGGGATATGCGGCTGACACTATTCCACGAACTGATACAGCGTTCATTGATTTACCACCTGGCCGTAACGTGGTAGCAATTTTAAAAGCTATCTCTGACTCTATGCCTGGTCGATGGTGGAAGCCCGTTAATGGGATAGTGGCATCAGCATTGAAAAGTGTGGTGTCGAAGACGGGGCCAACGAGGGGGGTTTTGACACCTAATTTTTGTTGGGATGCCTGCCCAGTAGCTCCTACTTTCCAACCAATCTGGGGAGAGGCTAAAAGTGAGATTAGCTCATCTTGTATAGCGTATGAGCTGCTCGCGGAGTTCGGTACAGTAACGTCGTCGAGAGATAAACTCTGCATGGCCATTCTTGCATGGGCTAAGGACACGGCTAGAGGAATACTCACTACACGCAAGGTACCCGTTAACTGATCAACTTGGGTGACGAAACTGCTCTATTCGTCTTCGGTCTTTTTTGGTGGGCCTACCTGAACCTCGATCACGCTCACCATTTTTAGCGCCAGAAATTTGTTTTGTTGATGCTATAACCTGAGGAGTCTTGTCGAGATAAGCAGCGCTTGCAATCTGCGCTCCAACTCTTTTCTCAAGCAGTAGAAGGACATCGAGCTTTCGCTCTTGCCCATGAATGCGTACAGATATTTCGTCACTAATGTGTACGGGAGTGGAAGGTTTCGCAACTTCGTTATTAACTCTGATTGCACCGGACTGGCAGGCATTCTTAGCGTTAGTGCGGGTCTTAAAAATACGTGTGCACCAGAGCCATTTATCAATGCGTTGCGTTAACGATTTAGAATTGATGTGAGTATTCACTTCGGAACATCAGTGAACTTGTGGCGCAACATTGGTCATGAAATTTTGTAGCGCTTCCAGTCGCCCATGTATACCGCCGCTGGCTACCGGATCTAGAAGGATATGGCTTGCTCCGATTTCTTGAATCTTTCCTATCGTTTCAACCATCTGCGATTCGCTGCCCCCGACACTTTTATAAGATTCCATTTTCTCGGCAGGATCTAGAAATACTCGCAACGAGAGTTCGAGCTCCTTTGGATCGCGACCAATCGACTCACATTCGGCTTTGACTTTGCTCCATTCATCGGCAACTACGTCCAATGGTTGGAAGGCAGCATGGAATGCATGACCGTATTGTGCGGTTCGACGAAACGCTGCTCTACTATGTCCGCCGACCCAAATCGGTACCGGTTTCTGAATCGGTTTGGGTTCAAAGTCAACCTTTGGAAATGAGTAGTACGTTCCCTCAAAAGAAGGTTCATCTTCGGTAAATAGTGTATTGAAAATTTGGAGTTGCTCATCAGATCGTGCACCACGGTTATCCCAAGGCATACCTAAAACTTCTGCTTCTTCACGATTCCATCCAACTCCTACGCCGAGAATAAGGCGCCCGTTTGAAAGAATATCTAGTGTTGCTAGCTGCTTCGCTGTTACAACTGGAGGCCGATAGGGCAAAATTAAAACCGTAAAACCGAGGCGAAGATTCTCAGTGCAACCAGCTATAAAAAGTAACGTACCTATTGCATCAAGCCACGCTAACTCTGAACCGGGGAAAGAACCGTCGTCGCTGTAGGGATACTTTGAGTTGAATTCTGCTGGAAGACAAACATGATCGCTTACCCAACCTGAATGAATTCCTAGTCGTTCAGCTTCTTGAGCGAACTTGATTAGCGGTTCGCGCCCTGTGTTGTGACCTAAATGCGGGAGATGTACACCAAATTCCATACCATGAAATGTAAACCGTGAATAACGCAGTGCAGACGTAAGAGCTGAACTTAATTAATTACTTATATGTATAGTCAGTTGTTTTCAAAACATGGAAATTAAAAACAAAGACATACGGACGTTGTTCGAGTGCCTGCATAGTTAGTTGGGACGGTCCTAGAAGGCAAACGAAAAGAATATTTTTTAATTAAATGATAGTTAAATAGAAATGAGAAAGTCTAAATATTGCTCTTTCTTTACGATTTCAGAAGATGCTTCTCGCAGTGCTAATGGAGCAGTAACTTTCAAATTGTTACACATGTCCGTGTAGTAAAAACATACCCTGAAGGGGAATAAATGAAGTCTAAAAGCGCTCTTTTGCGTTTACTTGCCTTGTTCTTCGCGTTCGCAATGGTCGCTTCGGCCTGCGGCAGTGATGACGATTCGAGCAGTAGCTCAAGTTCAAGCGACTCAGAAACTGAGGCTGCTGTGAGCGAGTCGGAAGAAGAAGAAGAGGAAGATAGTTCAATCGGTGGCGGCCTCTCTCAAGATGCTGTTGAAAATGCTGCAGAAAACGAAACAGTCCTGGCTGTTGATAAAGCTGATTTCGACACAGAAACCATCGAAGGGCTCATGGAATACTGGGCTGCAAACCGAGCAAGCATTGCTGCTGATCTAACAGCAAAAATTGAAGCCGGTGAATATGGCGTAGGCGAGGACAATGTCCTTCGCGGTCCTGCAGGTTTTGAAATCGACATGAATACCTGCCCATCAGATTGGGATAACCAAAATGGTATTACCGATACTGAAATCAGAATTGGTCATACTTCGGCATTCTCAGGAAACCTTGCCGCATACGGCAACTTAGGCTACGGCTGGGAAGCATATGCTAACTACTTAAACGAGGCAGGAACGTTTGGGGAGCGAGATGTAGTTCTCATCATGAAAGATGACGGCTACGTAGCTGCCCAAACAATTGAATTCATCGATGAGCTCATTGAGTCAGAAAACGTATTCGCCATTAACACTTTGGGTTCCCCAAACACAATGGCTGTATATGACAAACTCAATGAAGAATGTGTACCGCAGCCATTCGTGATGACCGGACACCCAGCTTGGGGCGATCCAGTTAATCACCCATGGACAAGTGGTCTTCAGATGTCTTACTCCACCGAAGCTATTCTGTGGGGAACTTGGATTAAGCAAAACCTTGCTGACAGTCTTCCTGTAAAGGTTGCTGGTCTCGTAATGGACAACGACTTCGGCCTTGCGTATGAGCTTGGTTTCGAAGCCTACACAGAGGCTAATCCTGACGTTATTGCTGAATTTGTTCCAGTACGTCATGACCCAGCTGCACCAACTCTTACCAATGAGGTAACGACAATAGCTGCAGCTAAGCCAGACGTATTCATTTCGATGACCGCTGGAAACCCGTGCTTGCTTGCAATCCAAGAAGTTGAAGCAGCTGGCATGCTGGAAGACCTAGAAGCAGCCTTCACCCCATCAGTGTGTAAAGGTATCGCTGCTTATATGGCTCCTGCCGGCATGGCAGCAGACGGCTGGTGGATTGCTGGTGGTGGCTGGAAAGACACAACTGACGCAAACCACATTGATGAGCCGTATATCAAGTTCGTCAATGAAACTTTGACTGCCGCTGGCCTTGATCAAAGCGTGAGTCTTTATGGAACCGGCTTTGCAGAATATGGTTGGCCAAATATGGAAGTAATCCAGATCGCTCAAGAGCTACCTGGTGGACTAACACGAACCAACTACATTTTGTCACTTCGTTCTTTCTCGGGTGACCACCCATTCCTCCTTGATGGAATTAGTTTCGGTGCCAACGGTGCGGTAGATGGTTACTTCGTTGAAGGCTCAGACTTTAGTTTGTTTGATGCGGAAGCACAGGCATGGAACATTGTTGGTGATCTTGTAGACGCCAACGGTGGATCACCTAACTGCGCATGGGACAAAGACAACGGCGGATGTCGCTGATAATTATTTGATCAAATAATTTTAAAGATCATTTATGTAGAGACTGTCGAGCTTATGTTCGGCAGTCTCTACTATTTTTAGTGGCGGCTAGTAGGCAAAGTAAGTAATTTTCGTGACCTTCAGAAAAATGGTGAAACTGAAAACGAAGTAACTTTCGAAGATTATTTTGTAGTTACTCATGGCTTATATGTCACTTTCTTTACGATTAGTAAAATCGGACACAGGTTGACTATTTTCCCACTAATTTCTCCTTTGTCGACACCGTCCGTGTTTACAAAATTTAAATCCAAAAGGGGAATAATGAAATCAAGCAACGCATTTTTGCGTTTACTTGCTCTGCTATTCGCGTTTTCAATGATCGCTGCTGCATGCGGTAGTGATAGTGATAGCGATAGCAGTTCGAGTGACGCAAGTAGCAGCTCATCTGAAGCGGCCGAGGCCGAGGCGGAAGAAGAAGAAGATACCGGCGGAACACTTAGCCAGGACGCAATTGAAAAAGCAGTTTCCGGTGAAGATGATGGCGCTGAAGAAGAAGCAGCTAGCGATTGTCCTGTCGATCGTTCGACCGTTGAAGGCATCTTTGCTGAAGCCGACTGTGGCCGTGACGAGATCATTGCAATGATCACTGCGAAGATGGATGCTGGCGAGTGGGGAGTTAACTCCGATAACCACTTGATCGGCCCATCAGGCATGGAGGTTGACCTCAACGCTTGCCCTGCCGACTGGAGCAACACAACTGGTCTAACCGACACACAACTTCGTTTCGGACAGACCACAGTTCAATCAGGAAACCTTGCCGCTTACGGAAACCTAAGCCTTGGTATGCAAATCTACTTTGATTACGTGAATTCGCTCGACGTCTTGAGTGGACGAGATATTGAATTCATTATCAAAGATGATGGTTATGTAGCTGCTCAAACAATTGAGTATGTGGACGAACTCATCGAATCAGAAAACGTATTCTTGCTGCAAGGCTTGGGTTCACCAAATGGTTTGGCTGTTTACGACAAGATTAATGACGAATGCATTCCGCATCCTTTCTACTTGTCAGGACACCCTGCTTGGGGAGACCCAGTTAATCACCCATGGACCACGAGTCGCCAGATGTCATACTCAACCGAAGCGATGCTTTGGGGTACCTGGATTAAAACTAATCTTGCTGACCAACTTCCGGTAACTGTTGCCGGTCTAGTAATGGACAACGACTTCGGTCTTGCCTATGAAATGGGCTTCGAGGCATATGCAGAAAATAACCCAGACGTTGTCAAAGAGTACCTGCCGGTTCGTCATGAC
>DMOB01000283.1:0-7720 GCA_003452475.1 Acidimicrobiaceae bacterium
ACCGTTGCCGAGAAGAATTTCCCAGTCATCAGGAAGCTGAAATAAGTCGGAAAGACCGTTCTGGAGTCGGTGTACTTGATTTTTGACTGTAGATTTCCTGTGGCTAGTGCCTAAAAAACGTGATCCTGTGGCAGCTAGGGAGTCAAGTGCATCTTTTCGAACTTTTGAGGGACCAGATCCGAATCTTCCATCCATTGGGCGAAGAGCATCTGGTAAGGAAATTAGTTTCTGTGAGGTGTCCATTGCCTGCCAATATCTGGATCGAAAGTTGTCGGGAGCTTATCTGTGACTAATCGAATTTCAGCGGCTGTAAGTCAGATCGCCGAGTCAGCAACTTTAGCTGTTGATTCTAAAGCTAAATCTATGCGGGCAGCAGGTGAAAACGTGGTCGGCTTTGGTGCGGGTGAGCCTGACTTCCCCACACCCAAACATATTGTAGATGCAGCTGTTGCTGCTTGCGGGATTGCGCAAAACCATAGATATTCTCCTGCCGGTGGCTTAGGGGTCCTAAAGGACGCCCTTGCTGAAAAAACTTTTAGAGACTCAGGTTTAAGCCTTGAGCCGTCCCAGTTCCTAGTCACAAATGGAGGCAAACAAGCTGTCTTCAACACAATGATGACTTTGCTCGATCCCGGAGATGAGGTTCTTCTGCCAGCTCCTTATTGGACTACTTATCCTGAGGCTATACGAATGTTCGGGGGCATTCCTGTCGAGGTATTCGCTGGAGCTGATCAAGGGTTTCGGGTAACTGTTGATCAGCTGGAAAAGGCTCGCACACCTCAAACAAAGGTAATGGTCTTTGTCTCTCCTTCTAACCCCACTGGCGCCGTCTATGACCATGATGAGATTGAAGCGATCGGTAAATGGGCATTAGATAATCAAGTCTGGGTAGTAACCGATGAGATTTATGAGCACCTTGTTTATGACGGTCGAAAAAATTATTCACTTCCTGCGCTGGTGCCGAAAATTGCCGATCGGTGCATTGTGCTGAATGGTGTAGCTAAAACCTATGCGATGACGGGATGGCGGGTCGGTTGGATGGCGGGACCAACTGACGTGATAAAAGCTGCGACTAACATGCAAAGCCACGCTACCTCGAATGTATGCAACGTTGCTCAGGCAGCTGCCCTAGCTGCGGTTTCTGGAAGTCTTGAGGATGTAGCAATGATGAGATCCGCATTCGATGAGAGGCGGATCATGATACATAAAATGTTGAATGAGATTCCTGGAGTTGAATGTCTTGAACCTGAGGGAGCTTTTTATGCCTTTCCCTCGATGGAAGGTCTAATTGGACGAAGTATCGGTGGACGAGAGATATCGTCGACATTAGATTTGGCATCGTTTGTTTTGGAGGAAGCAAAAGTAGCTTTCGTGCCGGGTGAGGCATTCGGTGCCCCGGGATACGCTCGTTTTTCTTTTGCGTTAGGTCTAGAAGACCTCGTTGATGGCGTCTCTCGGCTAGCCAAACTCGTAGCCTAAGAACATGGCTCGAGTATTAGTTCCGGAAAAACTTTCTGAAGCTGGATTGGCAGTTCTTCGTGAAGCTGGGCATGAGGTGGATGTTCATCTGGATTTGTCTGATGATCAGTTATTGACTGCGATACGAGGCGCTCAGGCGCTTATCGTTCGCTCAGCAACAACAGTGCATTCAGAGTTACTAAAAAGTGGTTCTGACCTAGTGGTTGTGGGTAGAGCAGGAGTCGGTCTCGACAACATTGATGTAGCAGCTGCAACTTCTCAAGGGGTTATGGTATGTAACGCTCCACAATCAAATGTTGTTTCAGCTGCTGAACATGCGGTTGCGTTGATGTTTGCGCTTGCACGAAACATTCCACAAGCTCATGCTGGTTTAGCTCAGGGACGTTGGGAACGAAGCTCATGGTCGGGCGTAGAAGTATTAGACAAGACAATAGGAGTTGTGGGCCTAGGGCGTGTAGGTAGATTAGTAGCAGAGCGTTTATTGAATTTTGGTGTTCGGCTTGTTGCTTATGACCCATACGTAAATGCCGAAGCGGCAAGAGAACTAAACGTTGAGATGTTGGAGCTGGATGAACTTTTGGCGTGCTCAGATTTTTTGTCGATTCATTTGCCGAAGAATACTGAAACTATTGGACTTCTAAACTACGAGCGGCTTTCGCTGTGTAAGCATGGGGCTCGGATTGTTAACACTGCTCGAGGCGGGATAATAGTAGAAGCTGACTTAGTTCGTCTGTTGGACGAAGGTGTAATCGCTGGCGCTGCTCTAGACGTTTTTGATAAAGAACCAACAACAGTTTCCCCATTGTTTGGTCGTTCAAATGTTGTGGTAACCCCTCACTTGGGAGCGAGCACTGCTGAGGCGCAGCATAAAGCTGGCCTTACGATTGCGGAGCAAGTCGTGTTAGCTCTTGAGGGAGAATTCGTTCCATTTGCAGTGAATATTGCGGCTGACCATGCATCTGATGCAATGCGCCCTTATCTCCCTATAGGCGAACGACTGGGAACATTTCTAAGCTGTCTAGTAGATGCTCCACCGGATGATTTAGAGATTCGAGTATCGGGTGATTTAGCTAATTATGATCGCAGAATTTTGTTGCTATCAGTGCTAAGGGGAGTGCTTCCAAAGTTCGCGTCAAAGCCAGTGACGTTCGTTAATGCGAATACTGTCGCAGACGACTTAGGGATGCTTGTGCGAGACTTTGGTTCTCACGATGCTGGACAGTTCAGAGGTTTAGTAGAAGTTCGAGGCGGTGGCCACTCAGTTGCAGGCACTTTAACTCGAAATGGTAAAGAGCCTCGGATCGTGCAGATTGATGATCACTCGATAGAAGTTCCACTATCAAAGCACTTGATTGTTATTACTAACGATGATCGACCTGGGATTATTGGTGCTGTGGGAACTGTTTTTGGAGATGCTCAGGTGAATATTTCTTTTATGGGTCTTGGTCGAGACGTTGACGGTGAAAACGCATTGATGGCTATGGCAGTTGATACTGAGCCGCAGGCTTCTTTGCTATCTGATTTGGAAAAACTTAGCGGTGTGCAAAGTATTTCGTCTGTGTTTCTCGGCTAGCTAGATATTTATCTCCAAATATCTAGCTCTAACTTTTAGTTGGTGGAGGGAAGCCAGCTGGAGCGCCGAGTTTCATAGTCATCAATAGATGGCTGGCTACGCATTGTTATGCCGATATCGTCTAGGCCTTTTAAAAATCGCTCTTGGGTTGCTGCATCCATTGGGAATGATTCTTCGAGCCCTATCGAGGGCGCAAGAACTTTCAAGTTTTCGACATCAATAGTTATTTCCATGTCAGGATCTTGATGGAGAGCTGCTCTTAATTGAGTGGCTCCGTTTTCGCTTATTTGGCACGGGATCAAACCATTTTTCGTTGAGTTGTTTCGAAAAATATCACCGAAGCGCGGAGAAATTACTGCCATAAACCCATAGTCCATTAAAGCCCACACGGCATGCTCTCGCGAGGAACCGGTCCCAAAGTTGGAACCAGCTACTAGAATTGAAGCTCCTGCATATTTCTCATCGTTGAGAATAAAGTCTCTATCATCGCGCCACTCAGAAAAAAGTCCCTTTCCGAAACCGGTACGCTCTACTCGTTTGAGCCAGTCACTGGGAATTATTTGGTCTGTGTCGACGTCACTTCTATCTAAAGGAACTGCACGTCCTTCATGGATCCGAACTTCTTGCATAATGAAACTCCTCAGTCCAGATCGTCAGGGGTGACGAATGTGCCTGCTATTGCTGTTGCCGCCGCGACCGCAGGGGAAACTAAATGAGTTCTGCCACCCCTGCCTTGACGGCCTTCGAAATTCCTGTTTGAGGTAGACGCGCAACGCTCGCCTTGGCTTAATTTGTCGGGATTCATCGCCAGGCACATTGAGCATCCTGGCTCGCGCCAGTCAAAGCCTGCCTCGATGAAGGTTGTATGAAGCCCTTCAGCCTCTGCTTGAGCTTTAACTGCGAAGGATCCGGGAACGACTAGAGTTCGTATCCCGTCTTTTACTTTTCGCCCTTTGGCTACGGAAGCAGCTTCTCGTAGGTCCTCGATTCGAGAGTTAGTGCAGCTCCCTATAAATATTGTGTCAACCGCAACGTCTCTTAAGAAAGAGCCAGCTTGAAGGCCCATATAGTCCAAGGCTCTTTGGGTAGTCCCTGCTTCTATCGGATCGTCGTATGAATCTGGGCCAGGGATTGGTTCACCTATTGGTATCACGTGCGCCGGGTTAGTTCCCCACGTCACATGGGGAGTTAAAGTCGCAGCGTCAATGTCGACGACTTTGTCAAAACTTGCTCCATCGTCAGTTTTTAGTGCCCGCCAGGCCGTCAGTGCTGTTTCCCAGTCAAGGCCTTTTGGCGCCCTTTGACGATCTTTCAAGTAAGCGAAAGTTGTCTCATCCGGCGCGATCAGACCTGCCTTAGCGCCTGCTTCGATAGACATATTGCAGACAGTCATTCGGCCCTCCATTGAGAGAGCTCGGATGGCTGAGCCTCGGTACTCAATTATGTGGCCGATTCCGCCGCCTGTTCCGATGCGACCGATGATAGCTAAAACTATGTCTTTAGCCGTGACTCCTTTAGGTGCCTCCCCTTCAACATTGATTGCCATGGTTAAAGGTCTGGTTTGCGGGAGGGTTTGAGACGCTAGGACGTGTTCTACTTCTGAAGTGCCGATGCCAAATGCGATGGCCCCAAAGGCACCATGAGTTGAAGTGTGACTGTCCCCGCAAACAACGGTCATGCCAGGAAGAGTTAGGCCTTGTTCTGGTCCAATAACATGAACAATTCCTTGACCAGGATCTCCCATGGGGAAGAGCTTAATTTTGAACTCATCACAATTGGAACGAAGCACTTCAAGTTGCTTTTTGCTAATAGGGTCTGCGATCGGAAGGTGAATATCTTCTGTAGGAACATTATGGTCTTCAGTCGCAACTGTGAGTTCAGGGCGGCGAACTGAACGGCCACTCATTCGCAATCCATCAAATGCTTGTGGAGAAGTCACCTCGTGGATGAGGTGTAGATCGACGTACAACAAATCTGGTAGCCCGTCGCCCGTTCGCACAACATGGTTGTCCCAGACTTTGTCGCTGAGCGTCTTGCCAGACATTGGTGATCCTTTTTGTAGATTAGGTTTAATCAAGTTAGCGGTTGATTGACAAGACTACTTGCCTGTTGAGCTTTCTCTGCTCGAATCCGTTTGGCTTACTAATTCTTTTCGTCTACATCTTTTATGGCAGCGAGAAGAGCTTGACGGAACTGAGTAGCACGACCAACACATGCCGTGTGAGTGCCATCGACAGAGTGCACGGTTGAACCTGGGATAGCTTTGGCGAGTGCTAACTGTCGGCCAATACTGACTACGTCATCTCTAGTAGTAACGACTAAAGACACCGGTACGTCGATGGATGAAATCCAGTGACGGCTATCGAAGGTTCCGATAGAGCGACCCGCTTGGACTAGCTTAAGGGGATCGTGTCGTCGAAGTTCACCGCGTGCCCACTGCCTTAAATCTTTACCGGATTTACTTGTCAGCATCTGTTCAGCAGCTATTTCCCTGAGAGCTGCAGGAACGAGGCGAATGGCATGTGCCAGAGCCCCGATGGCGGCGAACCTTATCTGTTCTGCTTTGGAAGAACTGAATGTTGCGGCTGTCGCGCACAAAACAAGGCCTAAAACTCTTTGAGGGTGACGGCGCCAAAGGAGTTGAGCAATTGGACCTCCCATAGAATACCCACAAACTATTACTTGGTCTATGCCCAGTTGATCGAGTAGAGCTACGGCGTCATCGGCGCAATCTTCCAGGCTAAATTTCTTTTTGGATCTGATGCCTCGTCCGTGACCTCTGTGGTCTAGGGCTACAAGACCATATCGATCATCCAAAACATCGTAGCTGCTGTACCAATTAAGATCAGCCGTGGCGGTCCAGCCGTGCAAAAGTAGCACTGTTGGGGATCCCGGTTGAGCTTTGACTACTCGGGCGAAAGTTTTACCCCTACCTGCTAGGTCATAGAGACGACCTCGAGGAAGTATGATCCGCTGACGTTTGTCGTCATCTGACTCTGGCTCCCTTGGAGCGAGAGTCCGGTCTTTGTTAACTTCGGAGCTGTCACTCATTTCGGTCACTGATCTTACTTTTCAATGCTGACTATCTCCACGGTTAGCAGCCCCGCACCAGCTTCGTAACTACAATGATCACCCACTTGAGCGCCTTGTAGCGCTTTGCCCATCGGAGACCCAGCAGACACTATGTCAATGCCTTCGGTTCGCTCTTCAATAGAGCCAAAGAGATACTTTTCGGTGGTCGGGTCGCCCTCAAAACGTACTTCTATGACTGTCCCCGGCGCGACGGTTGCTGTGGAAGTGTCCGCAAGTATTTCACAGTTTTCGAGAACTGAGGAAAGGTGCAAAATCCGTCCTTGCATTTTACCTTGTTCTTCTTTAGCGGCATGGTAATCCCCGTTTTCAGAAAGATCGCCTAAAAGTCGTGCCACTTCTATCTGGTTGGCTATGTCTATCCGGCCACGCGTTGTTAGATCATGCAGCTCGTCACTCAATCGCTTGTGCGCCTGAGGCGAGAGGTGTTGAATTTCAGCCATCCTAAGAGGATAGCGAGTCGGGATTGAGGACGGGCCTAGAGGCTACTTTGTAACGTTAAAATTGAGTAAGGAAGCGTCAAACAGAAGCTGGTTTTATGGAAGCAGTAATGATTGCCGCTACTTTGGTTAGCTAGTGCATTCAAATAGTAGCGCTACGATAGTCGTTCATAGCGAAGAGTTTCCGAACACAGTAATTTGAACAAGCTTCTAGTCCCAGAATTTAAAGGAGTCGTACATGTCGCATAAAGTTGCAGTAATAGGTGGCGATGGGATCGGCCCTGAAGTTATTGAAGTCGCTCTCAGCATTTTGCGTGCTGCCGGGGCCGATCTCGAGACGACTGATTTTCGGCTAGGGGGATTCCGTTATTTGGAAGATGGAACAGTTTTAACTGATCAAATACTGTCCGACTTGAGAGCGTATGATGCTATCTTCCTCGGAGCGGTAGGAACCCCTGATGTCCCTCCGGGAATTATTGAGCGAGGCCTGTTATTACGAGCAAGATTTGAACTTGACTTATACATCAATCTTCGTCCTTTTGTCACAACTAACGGACACGAATTCATTGTAATCCGCGAGAACACTGAAGGAACTTATGCGGGAGAGGGAGGGTTTCTCCGCAAAGGAACCTCTGATGAGATAGCGACTCAGGGCTCAGTGAATACTCGAAAAGGGGTTGAGAGGTGCATACGGTATGGTTTTGAACTAGCTAGGAGCCGCGAGAGGAAGCATCTAACGTTAGTTCATAAGACAAATGTCTTGACTTTTTCGGGAGATCTTTGGGAACGTGCCTTTAATGAGGTAGCTATTGAGTACCCAGACGTTACGACGGCATACAACCACATTGATGCGGCTTGCATTTATTTTGTAGAAGATCCATATCGCTATGACGTGGTTGTTACAGACAACCTCTTTGGAGATATCTTGACTGATCTTGGTGGGGCGATTTCAGGTGGTATAGGTATGGCTTCGTCTGCCAACTTAAACCCTGAACGCACAGCACCATCATTGTTTGAGCCGGTTCATGGATCTGCTCCTGACATCGCTGGGAAAGGCTTAGCTAACCCAACTGCTGCTGTTCTTTCAGGGGCTATGATGCTTGACTTCTTGGGAGAGAATGAGATAGCTGATCGAGTA
>DMOB01000275.1:0-2574 GCA_003452475.1 Acidimicrobiaceae bacterium
GCCCTAAGATATCTTTTAAGAGTTGTTCAGTTTTTTCGTACTCGTCACCCACAAGCGCCACTTGGCGAAGCCTGATCGACATTTTACTTCCTTGTCCGAAACTGTATCCATAGGTTAACTAGTGATTTCGTTATAGCTCTTTCTCAAAGGATCCATCACTTCTTCAATGAAACGCAGCGCGTCATCTGCGTGATCGGGATTTCCAAAATCGAGAACGAAATGATCAACTCCCTCTGTGACTAGCGTATTTAAAAACTCGAGGAACTCCTGCGAATCAGTATCGTCCGCAGGTAACGCTCGTTCAATTGTTAAGCAGAATTCAACATCAGACCTACGCCGGTCCCATTTTTCAATGTTTTCTAAAACTATGTCACGTTTTCTTCTATAACTTTCTAGCTTTCCTCGCCAAGTAGTATTCCAACCATCGCCTAGCTTTGCAGCCAGTGGTAGCCCAATTTTTTCCCCTGCAGCACCGATACAAACCTTGGGAGGAACATCTGGCAAAGGTGGCGCTGATGCATGGTCGATTCTAAAGTAATTGCCTTCGTAGCTAGGGTCTAAGTTTGACCACATTAGCCGGCAAATTTCGACCACTTCCTCTAACTGCTTGAATCTAATCGATGGCTTCGGGAACTCATACCCGTACGCAAGGTACTCTTCTTCACGCCAACCAGCACCAATCCCTAAAGTAAAGCGATTACCACTTAAGACCTGCAACGTAGAAGCCATTTTCGCCGTTAAGGCAGGCGGTCGGTAACCATGACCTAAGACGTGGTGACACAAATCAAGATTCGGGAACTTAGCTGCAACCCAAGTGAGGGTAGTCCAGGCCTCCAAGAACGGATCAGAGGGAGCATCAAATCCGTAAAAATGGTCAGCAATCCAAACGCTGTCAAAATGAGGGGCTACTTCAGGAAGAATCAACTCGCACTGCTTAATGACTATTGGTTGAAAGTCACTCCATTGATTACCAATGACTGGTGAGAGCCATCCAAATTTAACCATGTCGCTGCTGTTCTTTCGTTTCGAAGCTTTTTGCATTTAATATCGTAAGGATTTCATAACCCTATTTTGAAACAAAGTTAACCTGCCTCTTACTTCACCCAGCAACTTTTGTCAGCCACTGATGGCCATCATCAGCTTTTCCGTTTTGAATTTGAACCAAGGCATCACGGAGCTTCATAGTGTTAACTCCCGGCAAGCCATCACCAAACTGGATCGATTCGCCTTCCGCTAGAATTGTGCCCACCGGAGAAATAACTGCTGCAGTGCCAGCTAAGAAAGCCTCCCCTCTAAGCGCCCATTCTTGCAACTCAGCCGCCTGAATCGAACGCTCCTCAACCACATAACCTAAATCTGACGCCAACTCGATTATCGAAGCCCTGGTCACGCCATGCAAAAACGAACTGTCCAGAGAACGGGTAACTAATCTGTCGCCGTCGAGAACAAAAAAATTTGCGGCTCCTGTCTCGCTGATGCCGCCGTCTGTCGCAAATAACAGCTGGTCAATGCCCGGTGTAGCAGCCATGGCATCGAGGGTCGGCCCTAACGCCATAGCATAATTGGCTCCGGCTTTTACCATTCCGAATTGCGGAGTGGTCCGAGGAATGTTTTCCTCTAAAAGTAGAGTGAGAGGCCTAACTCCACCTTTGAAATAGTCACCCACCGGACAATTCACGATAAATAGCAAGGCTGAAGAACTCGGTGTCGCTGCCGCACCGATATTAGGCTCCGTCCCCACGAGCGCCGGCCGGATGTACAACGAACCCGGCGGCTCTGGTACCTCTCTGGAATTCGCTTCAACCGTATCAATTATCATTGTTCTCAATAAATCAAAATCAGGTACAGGCAGTCGCATGCTGGTAGAGCTTCTCTGCATGCGCCTGACATGGTCATCAAGGCGAAAAATTGCCAATGTTCCGTCTGCCTGTCGATGAGCTTTCATGCCTTCGAAGAGGGCACTCCCGTAGTGCAAAACATGCGCTGCTGGGCTAAATGCTATGTCGCCATAAGGCTCCACTTCCCCACCATAGACGTACCCATTCTCGCTACTTCGAGCGGTGCTCATATACTGGCAAAATACTGTGCCGAATGGTGATGCTGTCGGATCTGAAGTTGGATTCACGGATACTCCCTTTCGCTAGCAAACTCTAGCCTGAACTATAAAAGTTGATTGGCTACTGGACCAAACTCTGCGTAGAAACTGACATATTCCAATATCCCATCTAGATTTAGCAGATGGCTCAACTAACGGAATCTGTTCGCCTCGAACACAAAGGTGACATTGCTGTCATCACAATCTCAAATCCTCCGGTAAACGCTCTTAGCTATCATGTGCGTCAGGGGTTAATCGATGGAATTCAAGAAGCAGAGAATTCATCTGCCACTGCGATTGTGCTTATTTGCGATGGCAGAACGTTTATCGCTGGGGCGGATATCACAGAATTTTCTCAAGCCCCCAAGCCGCCAAGTTTGCAGGCCGGGCAAGACGCTATGGAGAATTGTTCAAAGCCAGTAATCGCAGCTATTCATGGCACAGCACTCGGAGGTGGCTTAGAGGTAGCACTCTGCGCT
>DMOB01000066.1:0-3060 GCA_003452475.1 Acidimicrobiaceae bacterium
ACAGAAACGCCATGGGCCCAAAGACCTTCGGCTACTGCCAACTCGGCGACTACACTTCGTAGCTCATCAAAACCCTCTTTACTCACTTCCACGATGTGCATTTTTTTCTGGAAATCAGCTGTACCCAATGCACCGCTAAACCTGGCTGTACCAGATGTGGGAAGAACATGAGATGGTCCTGCTACGTAATCTCCTATTGATGCAGGCGCCCAATTTCCAATGAATACTGCACCAGCATGTCGAATCTGCCCGACGAACGACCTAGCGTTCTCAAACATAAGTTGCACATGCTCCGGTGCAAGCACGTTAACGACACTCATTGCCTGCAACGGATCATCGACAAGACATACGAAACCGCCAGTTTCAATCGTTGTGCGTGTTTCCCTAGATCTCGGGGAAAGCGAAACGATTTTCCTTGTGGCACTCTCAACTTCATCTGCATAAGCTGCATCCCAAGTAATCAGCCAAGCCCTGCCACCAGGCCCATGCTCTGCTTGAAGGGCAAGATCTACAGCGGCTGAGCTTGGAGGGCAAGTATTATCTGCTATCACAGCTATTTCCGAGGGGCCCGCAAAAGCAGATGCGATACCAACTTGACCGGCGACTTCTTGTTTCGCCATAGCGACCCATGCGTTACCGGGTCCAGCAATTACGTCGACAGCCTTTAAGCTCTCGGTTCCATAGGTCATCGCTGCTATCGCTTGAACTCCGCCTGCCAGAAAAACTTCTGCCACGCCGCAAAGATACGCAGCAGCTAATACCACCTGCGAGGCCTCACCGTCTCTGCCAGGTGGAGTACACAGGACCACGTCTTGCACTCCAGCCGCTAATGCAGGAAGTACAGTCATCAAAACTGTAGATGGATAAGTCGCTAAGCCGCCCGGCACATAAACACCAACACGGTCAACAGGCTGAGCCACGCTGCTAATTGAAACTCCCCCAGAATCTTGAGCATGTTCATTGCGCACTTCGCCAACGTGGAAACTTAGAATCCGGTCATGCGCAACCCTCAAAGCTTCTCGCAACGACTCGCCGATCATATCCCAAGCTTCTTCAAGCCTATGTCCGCTGACCACAGCAACTGGCACGTCGACGCCGTCAAACCTTGTGGTCAGCTCACGAACAGACTTATCCCCTCCCAGACGCACTTCGTCTAACAATTCTCGAACAGTTTCGCGAGGTGCAATTGAATCTATCGCCAACTGAGGCAGCAGCTCAGCAAGCGGTTTTTTTGTTCCTCTAAGATCCAGCCGGTTGAACACACTTTTGATAGTACCGCCCAACTAGCTGTGACCTAATGCTGATTAACAAACTGATTGCTAATTTCAAGGCTATGGTTTCACCATGGTTACGAAAGCAGAGCTATCTTCTATTGAAACTGCGGTCCAAGAGCTAGGAGAACGCTTAGTCGCGTCAGCAGATGAATTGCTCGGCACAATCAACGAAAATGTAGCTGTCGATCTCTATGAAGTGGACCGCAGCCTTAGAATGGCACGTAGAAGGTTATCTAAAGCTGCCGAAGGTTTAAAAAATTAGGTCTTAGTGCCTGACAGCACCTCTGAGAGTTCTACTATTTTCCTAGCTCTTGTCAGATGCGGGACATCTACCATTGTGCCTTTATAGCTGAATGCCATAAGGCCCTTTGCCTCGTTCTCAGCAAACAAAAGCAAAAGTTCTCTAGCCTCTGATACCTCAGCTTCAGATGGAGTAAACGCTTCGTTCACGATATTAATCTGATTTGGGTGAATCGTAATTTTCCCAGTGAATCCCATTGCGGCTGAGGCCAGACATTCAGCTTTCAAACCATCCGGATCATTAAAATCAACGAAAACCGTGTCCAGCGGCTGCTTGTGCCAAGCCGTCGCACCAACTAGGCACATTATTCGTGCATATTCAAAGACCGGCAGATATGCGCCATGCAGGTCTCGATTCCCTCGCGATCCAATCGCAGCAGAAAGATCTTCCGCTCCCCATGTCAACGCGTCCACTCGTTTATGCGATGCCAGATCCTTTATATTCAGCAACCCAAGAGGCGTCTCAGTTCCCAGAACTAGTAGCTTCACGGACCCAACATCATACCCATTACTAATTTCATGCCCTTCGATTATTTCATCTAACTGATCAATTTCAGCCGAAGAATTCACCTTAGGAACAAGGTATGCATCCGGAGGATGGGCCATAGTCTCAGCTATGTCTTCTTCAGCCCAAGGACTGTGCAAATCATTAATTCGCACTACTTTCTCTTGTCGTCCAAAATCTACGTCCTTAAGCCATGCAGCGACAACGGACCGAGCGGTGCTCTTATTATCTGGAGTTACAGCGTCCTCAAGATCAAGAATCAGGCTGTCAGCTTCTGTACCTAATGACTTATTTAACATTTTCTCGTTTGCACCAGGTACGAAATGAGCCGCCCGTCGAATTGTCATAATCACTCCTTGCGATACAGCTTGTAGTACTAACTTAGTAAACTTGCCTAGACCATAAACGCGCTAGGACAGAAATCATTCAATAAACAGACATCGCAATTAGGGTTCCGAGCAAAACACACTTGCCGTCCGTGCAGAATTAGCCTGAGACTAAACTCGCCTCTTTCTTTTTTGGGGATTAACGGATTCAACACCATCTCAACTCGCTCAGGATCCTCTTCGTCCGTGAGAGATAACCGACGGGCCAACCGCCCAACATGTGTATCTACTGGGAGTCCCGGTAATCCGAAAGCCACGGATCTAATAACGTTTGCCGTTTTCCTACCTACCCCCGCCAGCTCAACGAGCTTTTTCCTACTCTCAGGGACTTCACCATTGTGAGAATCCAGTAACTGATTTGCCATTCGCGACAAATTTTTCGCCTTATTCCTGTAGAAACCAGTTGAACGAACTAATTCTTCCAAGTGAGCAAGCTCGGCTGATGCCATAGCAGAAGGATCCGGATAGTAGTCAAATAAAGCTGGTGTCGTAGCGTTAACTCGAACGTCGGTGCATTGAGCGGACAGAATTGTCGCAACTAAAAGTTCGAAAGCATTACTGTGCACCAGCTCGCAATGTGCATCATATTCTTTTG